>JAYRNN010000262.1:0-1876 GCA_041912175.1 Anaerolineales bacterium
AGGAAGTATGCGAACTGACCAGTTGGGTGATACCCAGTTGCTCGGCGGTGGCCTCGCTGGTTACATTCGGCTGGTTATAGTCGAAACTCAGATTAATTTGATGCTCGCCTTGCAGTAGTTTTTCGTTAATGTCCTGCACCGAGGCTTCCACATTTAAGGCGCGCCCAATCACCGCCGCCTGGATCAACTCCAACTGTTTGGTTTCGTCGTTGAAGACGAAGCGGGCGTCGGCCGGGTCAAGCGCCAGCGCGGCTGCTTTTTCATCCAGGTAACGCTGTAACGGACCGGTCTTGAGCGCGAGCTGATACTTTGCCTCTCCGCCGCCCTCCACCCGCTCGACGCTAAGCCACTCTGCTAACTGCTGGGGTTCAATCGCCCAGGGTCCTGGGTCATCCTCTCGGGCGTCCGGTATCTGGAGCACAAGGGGGGCTTTGAGGATGCTACGGGCTTGCTCAGCAACCACGCTGGCATCCAGGATTTCCGGCGGGCTTTCGACCACCGCCAGAGGCGTCAGCCCATCCGTCATACTGCGCATTTGTTCGGCTAACGGACCCAGGGTCGCGGCGATGTCCACCCGCCGGCCCACCTGCCCTGGAACGGCCGCCACTTCGGCGCCCTGGATATTCAAAGAGGCTTCGACCGTAGGCCGATCGATCTGCGCCGCAATCCCGCCCAGGTAAGCGCGGGCTTGATTTTCATTATAGACGAACAGAGGCGCCAGGCTGCGCCCTGCGTACCAGGCGCGCAGCTTATTAACCATTTGATTGAGTGGGTTACCCTGCCTGCCCAGCTCATAGGCCATCTGGGCGCTGGCTTGTGCGTCCAGCCTAAGCCCCAGGTCAGCCGGACTCACAACCCACACTTCTTGTCCATCGCGAAACACAATCTTGCCCGTTTCAGGGAAAGTCAACCGCCCGGCCAGTTCGGCAGTCGCCTGTTCGAGGGTCAAACCGCCCAGGTCGATCCCGCCCATCCATACACCTGGGTAGATGCGTCCGGCGTGTACGAAACCATATCCCGCTGCCAGGGCCAGGCACAGGATAACAAACAAACCCACCCCTCCCACCAATACCAAAGTGATCTGAAGTAATGGGGATGGCTGAACTTCTTTCTGATTGATTGATCTGCGTGCATTCGATACCGAACTCATAAGATTACCTTTACCGTAAACCTTGTTACAATTTTGGTACTCGGCCGCTCAAGGCAATAGCGTTGCCATAAGACTTTCAGCCGATGCCACTGTTACCGTTACAGGACTTTAATTTTACCAAAAATAAACTCATCAATTGAGATTTGGAAGGATTGCGAACCGTTTTGTCGCCCGCAATCCTTCCAAATCCTCTCTTTCAATATTGTCATATGGAATCGATGACAAATATCATCTATGCGGTCATGTATTTTATTCCTATAATTATATTCGGAATTTAGAATATTAACCCGCGAAGAGCGATGGCCGCGAACCATCAATAGAAACCAGACATGAACCAAAAAGACTACGAAGCAGAAGCAAAACTTTTTAAAGCCTTGAATCACCCGGTGCGGCTGGCAATCCTGGATATTTTGCGCGCCGACGAAGCCTGCGTTTGCCATATGGAGGCTCACTTGGGCCTGCGCCAGGCGTACATCTCCCAACAGTTGATGATCCTGCGCGAAGTTGGCTTGGTGCAGGACCGCCGAGATGGTTTAAATATTTATTACCAGGTTACCAAGCCTGGAATCTTCGAGGTCATCGATGCGCTGAGCCGGCTTAACCAGAAGAGCGAAACTCGCAACAGCAGTAAATCGATTGTCCTCAGCCAGCATGCGGACTGCGATTGCCCAAAATGTAGGGTCCAGGTTGGCGCCTTAATGATAGTCTGAAGCGATACAAACCCAG
>JAYRNN010000263.1:0-2497 GCA_041912175.1 Anaerolineales bacterium
ATTCTTACCATCGCAAATCAAAAAGGCGGCGTCGGGAAAACTACCACTGCTGTAAATCTTGCTCATGGTTTGGTATTGCAAGGCAAAAAGGTCCTGTTGGTTGACCTGGATCCTCAAGGACAATGCTCAACAATCCTCGGTTTAAAACCAGAAGCAGGCGCGTTCAACTTGTTAGTTTCCGAATTGCCGCATCAGCAAATTGTCCGCATGACCGACCGACAAAATTTGTTTGTGGTAATGGGTGATAAAAAAACCGCTACAGCCCAAACCGTTTTGAGTGTGCAGCGGACGCCAATTTCTTATACTCGTCAAAAATTAGCTCCGATCCTTGAAGATGACGGATTTGATTATGTAGTTATCGACACCTCTCCAAGCGTCGGAGAACTCCAGGAACAAGCTTTATGGGCCTCCGATGGGGTGCTGGTGCCTTGTGCCACGGATTATTTAGCAACCGATGGCGTGCTGAGCATCAGCACGACATTGCAAAAATTGCGCACGGAACAGAATTGGAGAGGAAGAATTCTAGGGATATTGCCCACGTTTTATGATGAAGTTACCCGAGAAAGCAAAGCCACTGTTTTGGACCTCCAGAAACAATTCAGTAGCCTGGTGCTTCCTCCAATTCACCGCGCTACAGTTTTGCGGGAATGTGCAGTTGAGGGAAAAACGATTTTTGAACTCGATCGAAACAGCCGGGCAGCCGAGGAATATCAACGTATTGTAAAATTCATTTCCGAGTCGTTATAAATCTTTATTCTTGGTCGATCGATTAACAATACGCCCCGCCAGGATAAAAATTCCTGGCGGGGTGATTTGTAGATAAGGCAAGTACTCAACGGGATTCGTTAAGATTATTAAGTGGCAGGCGCTGCTTCGGTTTGAGGCTCTACTCCACGTCGACTGCGGGCTTTTTCGGCCGATTTTAATTCGCCGTTTGTGTTGTCACTTTTTTCTTCGGATGATTCTTCGCCATTCTTCTCGGGTTTAGCCTTGGCTTCAGCCACCTTGCGATAGGCGCTGCTATAAATGACCAGAGTCTCAACGAAAACGCTCTTGAAATCGGGTTGTTTGTCCAAACTGCCCCTGGTCAAGGATACTAGATTCATCCCCAAACTATCTACATAATTTCCCAACGCCTTGCTGAAGTTTTTTTTCTCGCTTTGGTCCAAGCTGGCGAACCAGGTGTTAAAATCTTCCGGCAGGTCCTGCTTACCAGGGCCGGTTGCCCAGGCAATAAACGCTTCTGGCTTTCCCTGGCCTTGACCGGTTAAGTCTTTAACCCGATCTTGTAAATCTCCCCCTACCTCTTTGGCTTTGGTTGAGATTCCCCGGGTGGCTTCAACGGTTTTCTGATCGAAATTTCTCTGCGCCAGGTAATAGGCGCCTACAGCCACGGCCGTTAAAAGGATTATTAAAATCATTCGGTTCCTCCTGCTTGATCTCTTGGGGGTATGCTCAGGGTAAACTTTTAAGTATGACTGGGAGGCAGAAGACTACGAGAATTGCGATCTATGCCTTCTGCTTTCTTTTACCCAGAAACCAACCAATGCCAAAAGCTGCTAAGACTAAAACGATCAACTCAAACATTGTGTCCTCTTATTCGAAAAACCCTCATTTATGTATATATAATGTTTATATTATCTCTACAACGATTTAATTCTATCATGAAAAATACACTCCGTCAAGACAATATTCACTCAAAATACCCTTGACACAGAACTAATGTTCGTGTTATGATTATTCTTGGAACAAATAATCCATTTATTAGGTTCCGGATTGGAGTGTGCAACATGATGGCAAGACGACGTAGCAAAGTTTTGAGCGAGCGACAAAAGCGTATTTTGGAGGTGGTTGAAGATTTTCAGAACCAAGCTGGCTATCCTCCTAGCATTCGCGAAATATGCGACAAGGCAGATATCTCTTCTACATCTGTTGTAAATTATTACCTGGACCAATTACAGGAAATGGGTTATATCGAACGAGATAATCGGGTTTCGCGCGGTATTCGCTTGGTTAAACCCTTAGCTGATGCAATGGGCCTTGCTACCGCGGCGCTTAAACAAGGCGTTGCAGAACTGCTGCAGGTGCCTATGCTTGGGCGTATCCAGGCTGGTTTGCCTATGCCAGTACCTTCATCCGATTTTTCTTATTATGACCCTGACAGTATGGTTGACGTGGCGGCCAGTTTACTGCCCACGCGCGAGCGCAGCGCCAAAGATCTTTTTGCGCTCGAGGTACAGGGAGACTCGATGATCGATGCGATGATTAACGACGGCGATATTGTGATTATGAAACCCGCCATCGAGGCCCACAATGGTGAAATGGTAGCCGTTTGGTTGGATGGTAAAGACGAGACAACGCTTAAGTATTTCTATTTAGAAAATGGGCGAGTGCGTCTGCAGCCGGCTAATCCGACGATGAAACCCATCTACGTGGACGATCCCAGGAGTGTGCGTATTCAGGGCAAAGTTGTAATGGTCATCCGCAAGGTAGGCGG
>JAYRNN010000264.1:0-9640 GCA_041912175.1 Anaerolineales bacterium
ACAAAGGAGTACAGCTATGTTTACCACTGCACCTGTAGGATTTCTCCCCACCGACCAGCCCGATCTGTTCTTCGAAGACAATGCTGTCGGCCGCATGAAAAAAGAGGTCTGGGAGGCCAGCGATGCGCAGATCGACGCCATCTTGGCCGATTACGGCATCCCCTCGCCGGTCGAATGGGGTAAGCCAGGCGCCTACATCCAGACCACCACCCGCTGGCAGGTGGAAGCCAACCGTAAGAAGAACGACGTTGTCTTCATCCCGGTCGGCTGCACCGAGTTGCACGGCCAGCACCTGCCCAGCGCCGCCGATACTCTGTACGTCAGCGCGATATGCGAAGGCGTGCGCCGTTTCACCGCCAAACGCGGCGCCCCGGTCAACCTGGCCCTGCCGCCGCTCAACTACGGCGGCCATCCCTACCACCACCTGGGCATGCCCGGCACGGTGATCGTGCGCGAGCACGTAGTCCGCGAGATGATGATCGACGTGATGCTCGGCTTGTGGAACGATGGCTTCCGCAAACAGCTCATTGTCAACAACCACGGCCAATTGTGGATGCTCGAATCGGCGGTGCAGGAATTTATGAAGCGCTACCAGCTCCCAGGGGTCTTCCGGGTGATCGACTGGCATCGTGGCGTGCGCGAATTCTTCCGCCCGGTCGAGCGCGGTGGGCAGATGGGCACCAACTTCGTCCATGCCGACGAATCCGAAACCTCGCTCAGCTTGCTGCTCCATCCCGAGATGGTCGATATGGATTACGCCGTAGATACCGAGGGCATTTCCTACCTGCCGGAAGGCCATTTCGACAAGTCCGTCGATCCCTACGGCCGCCCGAGCCGTTGGTCGGAAGGCGAAGGCCACTTTGCCATCGAAATCGCCGCCACCCCCGAAGGCGTGGTCGGCAAAGCCAAATCTGGCGCAGCCCAGAAAGCCAAACGCCCGATGGCAGCGATCTTAAAATACCTGACCCTGTGGCATGACGACGTGCTGGCGGCCTTCCCTGCCGGGACTGTTCCGCCGGTTGAAAAAGTGACCCTACGTACTGAGGCCGAAATGGAGCCCTACCTGCGCGAGCCGCTCAGCGAGGGCTGGAAGACGGTTTATTCCATCCCGCGCATCGGCCAGGGTACCGAAGTATAGCAATTTTGTTTGTGGTTCGGATAACCAAAAGGAGCAAAACATGAATGGAACAATGCCAGGCGTTACCCTGATCGCCAACTGGGACCCCCGGCCCGGCTTCAAGCTCGGGCGCAAAGACATCGAAGGCCGCCAGACCTACCTGGGCAGCCAGGTATGGCGCCACCCGCGCTTCGAAATCCGCGAGTATCCCATCCCCACCCCCGGGCCGGAGGAAGTGCTGTTGGAAGTCAAAGCCTGCGGGATCTGCGGCTCGGACGTGCATATGTCTCAGGCCGGGGAAGACGGCTACATCTTCTACCCCGGTTTGACCGGCTTTCCCAGCATCCTGGGGCACGAGTTTGCCGGCGTAGTGGTCGAAGCGGGCAAGAACGCCCGCGACAAGCGCACCAACAAACCTTTCAAGGGCGGCGAAGCCGTCACCAGCGAGGAGATGCTGTGGTGTGGGCAGTGCAAACCCTGCGCCGACGGCCAGCCCAACCACTGCGAACAGCTCGATGAGGTCGGTTTCAACGTCGACGGCGCCTACACCAAGTACATTGTCGTGCCGGCCCGCACCGTATGGAGCCTGGAGCCGCTGCGCGAGCGCTACCGCGACGATGACATTTTCATCGCCGGCAGCATGGTCGAGCCGTGCGCGGTCGCCTACAACGCGGTGATCGAACGCGGCGGCGGGATCCGCCCGGGCGACCGCGTGGTGATCCTGGGCGCCGGGCCGGTGGGGATTGCCGCCTGTGCCATCCTCAAGCGCGCCGGGGCCTCAAAAGTGATCATCTCCGAAACCCAGCCGGAGCGGGCCGCGATGGCGCTCAAGCTGGGCGCCGATGTCCACATCGACCCGAGCAAAGAAAACTTCGCCGAGCGGGTGCTCGAAATCACCGCCGGGATGGGCGCCGACCTGTTCATGGAGGCCACCGGTCTGCCCGAGATCGTCTACCCGGGGATTGAGCAGGTGATCTGGGAAGGACGCACCCTGCTGAGCACGGTGGTGGTCACCGCCCGGGCCGAAGCCAAAATGCCCGTAACCGGCGAGGTGCTCCAGGTGCGCAAGGCGCGCATCGTCGGCGCCCAGGGCCATTCCGGGCATGGCAACTTCCCGCGGGTGATCGACTGCATGGCCTCGGGGATGGATATGACCCCGATGAGCACCAAGAAGGTCAGCCTGGAAGCGCTGCCCGAGAACGTCATCCGCCTGCAAACCGACCGCTCAGAGTGCAAGGTCACTTACCTGGCCAACGGCTCTCGATGAAGCTGGCGATTGTGCTCTCGACCCAGGCGGCGCAGTTCCAGGCCGCCACCTTCAAAGGCGACCTGGCCGCCAACCTGAGCCGGATCGCCTCCTACGGCTACAGCGGGGTCGAGCTGGCCATCCGCGACCCGCGCCTGGTGGATCTGGAGGCCCTGGAGGGGCTGGTCCGCCAGCACGGGCTGATCGTTCCTGCCATCGGCACCGGCCAGGCTTGGGGCGAAGAAGGCCTATCATTCACCGATCCGGACCCCAAAATCCGCCGGGCGGCCATCGAGCGAATTAAAAGCCACATCCCGATCGCCGCCCGCTTCGGGGCGGCGATCATCATCGGGCTGATCCGCGGGATCGTCAAGCCGGGGGTCGAACCCGGCCAGGCGCTGGATTGGCTGGCGGAGGCGCTGGTGGAATGCAGCCGGGCCGCCCGCCCGCACGGCATCCGCCTGGCGCTCGAGCCGATCAACCGCTACGAAACGACTTTGATTAATAACACCACCCAGGGGCTGGCGCTAATCGAACGCGTCGGGGCGGATAACTTCGGCCTGCTGCTCGATACTTTTCACATGAACATCGAAGAAGCGGACATCGAAGCGGGCATCCGGGCCTGCGCCGGGCATATCGTTCACTTCCACGTCGCCGACTCCAACCGCTGGTACCCCGGCGCCGGGCGCCTGGATTTTAAGTCGATCCTCGAAGCGCTGTTCAGCAGCGGCTACGCGGGCTGGGTCTCGGGCGAGTTTCTCCCTCTGCCCGACGTGGAGACTGCTGCCAGGCAGGGTTTTGCATTGCTGCACGATATTTGTTTTTAGAGAAAAAATCAACTTGTTTTGCCCATTGGGCAGGGGATGATCTGGTTGTCCCAGTCTATCTGGAATTGCGCCAGATCAAAAAGCATCCTGTTCCCTGCTTGCCAGCTATTGCCCGAGCGAATTGGGCCAGGTAAGTCGATGTACCCAATCCGGTTTAGGTGGCGGACAGCTACCGGAACATGCGTCAAATCAATCCGCAGTCGCCCACCAGCTTTTAGCAGTCCTCGTTCTTTGAACTGCTTTAGCAATGTTGTCCGCAGATGAATTAAAAAGAAAGGACGTCCGGCCAGGAGCACGCGCCTCGCGAGCAACCCTCCTGGACCGGACTAACCGCCGCCATTGTAGCAGATTTTGGACTGAATCCACAAGAGTATCGCATTCAAGAAAAGCAGAGAGATACTCTCCGCCCCAGCCGGTGTGCCGAATGCCAGGCGACCGGCAGCCTGATCGGGCATGGATGCTATCATCGCAAGCCGAAGGACAACCAGCGGGGCTACTCGATGTGGGTCAAGCGCTGGAAGTGCAAGGGGTGCGGGCACACAGTCTCCAGCCTGCCGAGCTTCTTGCTGCCCCACCGGCATTACCTGGTGGAGAGCATTCGCGAGGTCATAAGCGCCTGCTTTGAGACAGGGCAATCCTGGGCCAAGATGGAAGCGAGTTGCGCCAAAGCGGGGACGCCAACGGTGGTACGGTGTATCGCCGCGTCGCCGACAAAGAAACGGCGCTGACCGAACCGGGTTTAATCGTCTATCGTTTTGATGCGCCGCTGGTCTTTGCAAACGCCGGATTTTTTACAGAACGGCTGGAAGAGCTTATCGCCAACGTCTGATCAACGGCGGTGTACAGAACTTTTACCAGCCGAAGGTCATGGGTGATAGGTTGAGCATCTCACCGGTGGTCGTTTTTATCGGTCTGTTCGTCTGGGGATTCCTGTTAGGCGGCATCGGCGCCATCCTGGCAGTACCGATGACTTTGCTGGTGCTGATCATAACAGAAAAACCCGACCTCCCGTTTGATTGCCGATGAAGCTCGCCTGCTCAGGTGTTGACGCCCGGGCCAATAAGACGCTGGCGCCTGTTGATCCGGGTGGAGCTACCAGGACCCAGCGTTTATTCTGTTCGGGTTGGTAGGTATCTTCTTGATAGGATATCTGAAAGGCGCCCCCTTGCGTCTATCCAGTTTGCGTGTTCTGCTCAGACCCCGGCTGGATGAAACGCATCGCAAACACGAGCAGTACCAGCAGCAAGATTGCTCCCATCAAGAATGGCCAGGATGGTCCAAGCGCCTGGAAGATGGCGCCCCACAACAGCGGGGCAATTGCATTCGCGCCGCTCAACAAAGCCGCCGAAATGCCTAACATGCCGCCAATTTCGCTTACGCTGATCCGTTTTGTGATCAGGCTGTTGATGGTGGGTTGGAGCATCCCACCGCCGATCGAGGCCGGAATGACGGCGATCAGAATCTAGATCAAGCCGCTCCAACCGGTGTTCGCATCAGATGGAAGCGCTACAGGCATATTTTGGGTAGTCGGATTTTCGTGGGCGCGCATGCTCCCGCCGGCCGTGATTTCTGCCTGCAACTGCTGCTGGGAGTAATTTGGCAGCGGAACCCTGGGAGTCAGGCCAGTCAATAGCATGCCCAGCGCTAACAGCGCCAGGCCAGCAAAGATCACCCGGCGGTCGCCAAATCTGCGGCTCCACTTGCCGATAAAGTAGCCCTGGACGGCGACCACGATGATCCCGATATAAACGAAAATAATTGAATTTCCGCCTGCTGCCAGCCCCAGACGGCTGAGTGTAAACAAGGAACAGCATCCACAGGTTGGCTGCCAAGCCCAGGATCAGGAAACCTGCCAGTGTGCCCAGTTGGCTGATGAGCAAGATCGGTTTACGCCCAAAGCGGTCCGATAGGCGCCCCAGGATCGGCGCGCCGATGAACTGCATCAGTGGATACGTGGCGCCCAGCGCGCCGATCACCAGTGGGCTGGCCGCAAAGCTGGTGGCGTAGAGCGGCATTAAGGGGATGATGATTGTCACCCCCAGCAGGTCAATCAGGACGATAACGAACCGACCCTCCCCCCTGCAGCCCCCACGGCTTCAGCGGCGAGGGCCGGAATTTCGATTCCCGCCTCTCGCATTCTAAACGGAGGCAACCCCATGCATCCCCAAATTCATCCTGCATACGACTTACCCCGCCTGAAGCTGCTCCCTCTGCGCGAACAACCGGCTTACCGCCTCGCCGCCAATTCCGAGTCCTGCAACCTTCCCGAGCTGCTGGCTGTCATCATCGGCGGTCCGCAGCAGATCGAGATCGCCGAGTCACTCCTGGCGCGCTTTGCGAACCTGACCCGCCTGCAGCAGGCCACGTTAGCGAAATTGCTGAGGTGAAAGGCCTTGGGCAGCAGACCGTTGTCCGCCTGAAGGCCGCCCTGGCGTTGGTCCGGAAAGCCCTCCAGGAGACCGAAGACGTGCGCCTGGCGCTTAAGCGATGTAGTCGCAGACCATCCCTGGCCGCCGCCGACCTGGCCGTCCCCACCGGGATCGCCTATTTCGGCGCAAACAGCCCGGTTGATCCCGTCTTCGAAGTCGCCGCCCTCTCCCCGCAGGCCAGCGAATCGGCCAAGGCGCTGATCGCCGGCTACGAAGGCTCGACCTCGCAGGAGTTCCTGGATTGGGGGCTGCGCAAAGCTGAAGAAACGCTGCGTCCCCGGCCGGAGAAGCCGTTACATTTGTTCACCCGCCTGGTGGTTTGCAGGTAGGCTGGTTTTGAGCCTCGGAATGAGCTGCCGGAGAAGCAAGGAATTCCTCTATTCTCGGTTCACAAGTTTACCAGTCTCTGGATCTGTGCGGTACTTTTTCCTTGTAAGTAAGAAATCTGCATCAATACTTCTTCGTGCAGAGTTTACCGCTTCAATGAAGGGTCGTAGTGTTTCTGTTTCGGGAAAAGTTGGGTTTGTCCACCCAAATTCAGCAAGTTTTTCTCCCCATTCCTTCCCTTTACTAAATTGTGAAAGACTAGTGAGAAGCTTTCTTGTCTCTCGTAGAAGAGTTTCCCCATTGGTTGAAGTCTTAACAGCATCTCGAAGAGCGATTACTTTTTCACCTGTTAGTTCTGAAGAATCAGCAAGGGACAGAATTATCCTCTCTAATTCTTCCCGAGTGAAATTTCCAAATTCAAAATCGGGTTCGAAATTATAGAACATTCCGCAAAATATATCTTCCTGGGCAGCATTTCGAACAACTCGCAAATTATCTTCTTTATCACTATCAAGGAGGATGATACTGAAAACGTGGCTACGATCATCTAGAATAAGATTTTCGCGAAAGGCAATACCCTTACCTCTCCGTTGTTGTACTTGCCCGGCAAGGTTGAAAATTTCGATTTGCGGGATATTAGAAATTAGGGAGCTTAAGGCGTAATACTCAGTTTGTCCCTCAACATAAAATCTAATTCTGACCTCGGTATCAAAACCCATACCCCTAATGAATTGTCGCCTTGCAACAATCGATTCACTGTCAAAAATCCTACTCGAACCGTAAATTTTTTCTTTGATTCCAGGAATCATCAGTCCAAAACCTAGCTCGTCTTCCTCTGGTAATATCTCGTCGTACGTCCATTCAGCCATTCGTCGAATGATTTCTGCCATCGATTTTAACAACAATGCTCCACCTAAATACCCTTTTGAATCTAATCTCTGCCTTCCTCCCATAAACCTGAGTAAGGAATGAATTCTTATATTAGGATCCAACATTTCCGCGTTCAGACACAGGTCGGAAAGGATTTGTTTGATAGCCTCAATGCTAATCTTTCGGTAATCCTCTCGCAAATCGTTTCGGAAATTTGCGATATTTTCCAATTGCTCTTCGAATGATGTCCAAGGTGAATATCGAAGAGTACCAAAAATGTGCGTAAAAAAACATGGTTCAGTCGCAATAGCCAGTGTCGTCAAATCATTCCACTGGTTGATTAATGTTGTGAGTTCGTCAGTGGAAGTCCACATGTTAAACCGATGAATGCGTAATCCGGGGCAAAGCGGCCACCGAATCCGGAGCATGTCGTCCACCTAATCCGATGGAAGCCGTCCACTGAATCCGGCGCATGCCGTCCACTTTTTGGTAGTTGTCGGAATCGGTGGACGGCATGGATCGGAATCGAAATGGGGGAAGGAAAGAGCGCTGGTTAATCTTCAAAAAATGTGGCATTCTCTCCTGAATTTATCAGGAGGTAGAAATGGCCCAGGAAAGGTTAACCATGCGGAAAGTACGCGAAATACTGCGGTTGTATCACGATCGAAAACTATCCCAGCGTGCAGTGGCGCGCAGTTGTCGGGTGTCGCACAGCACGGTGAAAGAGTATGTTGAGCGAGCGCAGGCGGCAGGTCTGAGCTGGCCGCTGCCGGAAGGGTTGAGCGAAGCAGCGCTGTACACTTTGCTATTTCCTGAGAAAGCCAGGGTAGAGCCAGGGGACAAAGCGCTGCCGGATTGGCGGTATATCAAGCGGGAATTAGGCAAGAAGCACGTGACATTGAAGCTGCTGTGGGTGGAATATCGGGAGCAGCATCCGGATGGATATGGCTACAGCCAGTTCTGCGAGTTGTACAAGGTGTGGAAAGAGAAGCTTGATCCAACCATGCGGCAGGCGCACAAGGCTGGGGAAAAAGCCTTTGTGGATTACACCGGCGACAGGGTACCAATTACCAACCCGGAGACGGGCGAAATTATCCAGGCGGAAATATTTGTTGCCACGTTGGGCTACAGCAATTACACCTATGCAGAAGCGCAGGCTAGCCAGAGTAAAGAAAATTGGATTGGCGGGCATGTGCGCGCTTTTGCTTTCTGGGGAGGTGTGCCCAACGTCCTGGTTCCGGACAATCTCAAGGCGGGGGTGAAAGACCCCTGCTACTATGACCCGGAACTGAACCCCAACTACCAGGAACTAGCCGAGCATTATCAAACAGTCGTGCTGCCCAGCCGGGTGCGTAAGCCACGCGATAAAGCCAAAGTGGAGGTAAGTGTACAGGTGGTAGAGCGCTGGATCCTGGCCAGGCTGCGCAATCGCACATTTTTCAGCCTGGCGGAGTTGAACCGGGCAATCCGGGCTTTGTTGGATGAACTCAACAGCCGCCCCATGCAGCACCTAGAGCAATCACGACGCGAGCTGTTCGAGACGGTAGAGCAACCGGCACTACAACCGTTGCCAGATAAGCCATATGAATTCGTGCAGCACAAGGTGGCGCGAGTCAATGTGGATTATCATGTGGAATTTGACAAACATTACTACAGCGTGCCGCATGAACTGATCCATGAAGAAGTGCGCATTCGGGCCAGTGAACGCTTACTGGAAATCTATCACAAGAACCAGGTAGATCCGGTCGCAGTGCATCCGCGCAGCCATGCGCCGGGCCGCTACACCACCCGCAAAGAACATATGCCGCTCAACCACCAGAAACGCCTGGAATGGAGCCCGGAGCGATTTGTGAATTGGGCCAGCAACATCGGCCCGCACACCACCGCCTATGTGCAAGCTGTCCTGGTATCCCGCCGTCATCCCGAGCAAGCTTACCGCACCTGCCTGGGCCTGCTCAACCTGGCCAAGAGCCACCCTGTTGAGTGCTTTGAAACCGCTTGTCAGCAGGCTCTGATCGCAAAATTGTTTTCATATCGGGAACTCAAGGATATCCTTTTACACCTGCCAGCTATCCCCAACCAATCTACTCCGCCGCCCAATCACCCCAACCTGCGCGGCAACGACTATTACCAATAAACAGGAGAACTCAGCATGTCTGTCCAACCCTTACTCGAACGCCTCACTCTGCTGCGCCTGCCCGCTTTCCGGGCGGGACTGGAAGAGCAGCTTCATAACCCCAAATACACCGATCTCACCTTCGAAGAACGCCTGGCCATCCTGGTTGACCTGGAAATCACTCGCCGCAGCGACCGCCGCCTTGAGCGCCGCATCAAGGCCGCCAGACTCCCCTTTTCAGACAGCCTCGAAGACCTTGACCTGTCCGCTGGTCGCGGTCTGGATCGCCGCTTTGTACTCGAGTTGGCACAGAGTGACTGGATTGCTCGCCACCTCAATTTATTTGTCCTCGGCCCAACTGGCGTCGGGAAGTCTTTCCTCGCTTCAACGCTCGGACAAGCTGCTTGTAGAATGGGCTTTTCCACTCGCTACTTCCGCACGGCTCGCCTGTTGCACTTGTTCTCCCAGCCAGAAGTCGCCCAAGAACTCATCGCTGATTTGGCTGAAACCGATCTGCTTATCCTCGACGATTGGCTGCGCGATCCGCCTTCCCTCGACCAGGCCAAGAACCTGCTCGAAATCCTGGACGACCGCTTCGGCCATTCATCCACGCTGGTCATATCACAAATCCCCGTCCCAGAGTGGTATCCATGTTTTCCCAATCCCACCGTCGCCGATGCCATCCTCGATCGGCTCATTCACAATGCC
>JAYRNN010000265.1:0-5729 GCA_041912175.1 Anaerolineales bacterium
ACCAGTACGAATATGATCGTCAAAATGTCAGTTATGGGTATACTTGTCATGGGAATGCTCCTCTCAGATTTGGGTCAGCACCATAATCTTGAGGGCATTCCCCCATTTCGTCAACTGTTTTTTGATTTCACATCAGACGTAGTTTATAATTAGTCCGCATGTTTCCAGATTACCTCAGTTGGAGATCTTGGGATTGAAATTATACGCTTCCGAATACTTCGCCGGCATTGGCCTGGTCCGCATGGGTCTCGAAGCCTGCGGTTGGAATATCGCCTTCGCCAACAACTTCTCCGACAAGAAGTTCGAGATGTACAAGGCGTTCTTTCCCAACGGCGATGAACATTACATTATCGAATTAGCCGCCGACGAAAACAAAGACTTCTTTGCCGTGCTTCAAGAGATCGTTCAAATTTACAATCGCCGCCTTGGTGAAGTCGAAACCGACCTGTCGCTCCGAATCGAAGTTGAATAATAATCCAATCACCCCCGCCAACCTTATCCGCTCGCAATCGATAAATATTGGACGCACACGGGTCATCGCTGGTTTACACCGCCATCGCCATGCACTGGCTCTTGCCCTTCCACCATATGAATATCCTGGTTGCCTGGGGGATGACGCCGGCCTGTATTCCGATAAGGAAGCCTTTAAACTCGGCCTGCCCCTGACGGCGGCCGTCTTTATCGTCACCGTCCTGGTCGAAGTCCCCTGGTGGAAATTCCCCGGTTTATTTTAGATAATGGTATGATTTGAATGGCGGCCGCTCCCCATTCATCATCTCAAGTTCATCGTGAGGGTCTGATGCGAATCATCGTCGGCGTATCTGGCGCAAGTGGAACCATCCTGGCTGAAACCCTGCTGCGGGCGTTGCAGCGCTATGCAGACGTCGAGACCCACCTGGTGGTGAGCAACGACGCCCTGCGCACCATGGCGATTGAAACCAGCCTGACCCAGGCGCAGTTCCAGGCCCTGGCGCATACGGTTCATCCGATCGACGATATCGCCGCCAGCATCGCCAGCGGTTCGTTCGTCACCGCCGGGATGGTCGTCATCCCGTGCAGCATGAAAACCCTCTCGGGGATCGTCCACGGCTATGCGGATAACCTGCTGCTGCGCGCCGCGGATGTCTGCCTGAAGGAGCGCCGCAAGCTGATCCTGGCGCCGCGCGAAATGCCGCTCAGTACGCTGCACCTTGAAAACATGCTCAAAGCCTCCCAGTATGGCGCGCTGATCCTGCCGCCCATGCTGACCTTTTACAACCACCCGCAAACGATTGACGACATGCTGCACCACCTGGTCGGGAAAATCCTGCTCCAATTCGGCCTGGATGATCCCGAATTCCGGCCCTGGAACGGCGCGTGAAGGCGCGTGCAGAATGATAAATCCAGCCGCGTTGGCGCTTCGCCGCTTTGAAATCGGCATCGAAGGCTCGCAAAACAAGATCGAAGCCGTGTGCGTGGAATGCGGCGTCGACCTGATCGTCGTGGTCGGCGGCGGGGAGCGCTACCACTGCGGCGCGCTCGCCCTGACCATCTCCATGCCCAGCCTCAAAGACCCGCAAAAGCTGACCAACAGCACCTACCAGGTCCCCGTGCCGGGGCACAAAGAAGAAGCCCTGGCGCGCGAGGGCAGCCTGATCCTCGCGCGCGCCGTGCAGCGCAACGTCGTCATGAGCGTCGGCATCCACGTGGACGACCTGCCCAAGGAGCGGATTCCGTATATCATCGATCAGTTTTATAAACTGGTTGAGATCATCCGGGTGGCTTACCTGACAGGGTGAGATAAACTTTGCCGCATCGGCGGTTTTCATATTTAAAGCCAGGGCCCCCGCCGCCAGCAACGGCACGCTCAAAACTTCCACATATCGCGCGCCCCACCCCATCCGCTTCAGCAGCCAGGCCCGGCGAAGGAACGCCAGGCCGGCGACGCCCAAGCCGAAGGTTGCGCCCATCAGCAGGCCGATCAGGCAGTACAGCCGGATTCCGAGCGTCGCCCCCCCCGGCTAACTCGATCCCAAACTGTGCAAAAAAAGCCGCCGCCGAATCGCCGATGATCTAGACAAAATGTTGGCCGATCCGTTTGAATCGTTTACCTTCTCGCCCGCCGGCGCGGCTGTCTACCAGCTTGGCCCGTTCGGCACGGCGGCGAAGAAACTCAAAGCCTGGGATTTGATGCCCTAAGCCACACGCAAGGGTAGTGGATTCTTGAAAAAATTTTGGCGGCTTTGCCGCCAAAATATTATGAAAATTATTCTCCAGCAAGCCACCATGCGTTGGGTTTCGCTAAATAGACCGGCGTAAAGCAGTTAACTTTTCAACCAGAGATGGTAAATCGTTCTGGATCGTATCCCAGAGCAGCTTCGCATCCACCTGAAAGTATACATGCACCAGGCGGTTGCGAAAGGCTCGCATCAAATGCCAGGGGACTTCCGGGTGCTTCTCTTCAATATCCTCAGGAATCTGGTTCGCCGCTTCGCCAATAATGATGAAATTCAGCTCAACGGCTCGGATTGTCCTGACATCGCGCCTGAAAGTCTCGAAATCGATACCTTTGGTAAAACTCTGGATTTCATCGATTGCATCGAGGATATCCTGGATTCGCTCGAGCCAACTTCTAGGCGACATAGACTCTTTCGGATAGAACCTGGTCGCGGATGCGAGGTTTCAAACTATCGGGAGTGCCTAGGTCGACAGGACACCCGAGCAGGTTCTCCAGGTATTCTTGCAGGGCGAACAAGCCGAACAGTCCTACCGGCCGGTCAAATTCGACCAACAGGTCCACATCGCTGATCGGCGAGGCCTGATCACGCGCGACGGAACCGAATAGGGCCAACGACTTGACGCCATAGCGGCCGGTGAGCTCTGCTGTATGTTCATTCAGGATGCGGATGACATCTTTGCGTTTCATAGCCAGATCACCGAGTTAATTTTACCTTATCTGCGTCATCTGTGAGCATCTGCCTTCACACTGCACGCAGCCCCGATCCGCGGCAAGCTGCCGCAGTACGAACACTGGCTGGTGTACTTATATTAGAAACCATTTATAAATATTTGGCGGCAGCGAAACCATAAAACCCACCTTCGCAGTCTAAATCAGTCGGCGCAGGCCGACTTCGTGCATTTGTTGGTGCAGTTTCAACTGCCAGGGTAAGAATTGCAATTACCCTATAAATGGTATACTTACCCCTGTCTGTGACTCAACCTGAATACCGCCAAGGAGTCCCGAAATCATGAGCATGCCCAACAATTGGAACCAGGCAATCATCGAAGAGTTTCGCGCCAACGCCGGCGTGGTCGGCGGTCCGTTCGCCGGTAAGACGCTGCTGCTCCTGCATACCGTGGGCGCAAAGAGCGGCCAGGAACGCATCAACCCGGTTGCATATGTCGCCGACGGAGATCGCCTGGTGATTATCGCCTCGAAAGGCGGCGCCCCAAGCCATCCCGATTGGTATCGCAACCTGCTCGCCCATCCGCTGGTGACCGTGGAAGTAGGCGCGCAAAGCTTTCTGGCTCAGGCGGAAGTGGTACCCGAGCCGGAACGCTCCCGTTTATATGCCTTAATGGTTGAAATGATGCCCGGCTTTGCAGATTATCAGCGCAACACCACCCGCGTCATCCCGGTCATCCTTTTAACGCCGCTGAACTAAACAAAAATCAGGTATCTATTTTTGGCGACTTCGTCGCCAAAAAATAGATCATCAGCCCCCCTCACGGAACCCCATACAATTGTACCTGCCCGCCGTAAAAATCGCGCTGGCGCAGCAGCTTCATCTGCGAGCGCAGCGTGCGCGGCGCCAGCCCTTTTGGATCCGTGTACGAATCATGGCTGTAAACCAGCCACACCCGTTTTCGCCCGCGCAGCATTTCTATCAGCTTGGGGATGTCGCTCTCCGTCATCTTGGGTTCCAGCATCCCGCTGGCCAGCATATCGGCAGGGACCCCTTGTTTCTCGACCTGGATCGAATACAGGTCTTCGAAGGCTTTAAAATAATAGTCGAACGGGATTTGCACGAAGGCGCTGTTGAAAAGCACCAGGTCGCCATTTTCGGCGAAATTGGCCACGTAACCGGCGGCGGTGTTCCAATCCTCTTTTTGATAGAAGCGGTAATAATCGCCGGCCGAGAACAGGTAGTTGGCGCCGATCATTCCCACCACCACGACGATCAGAAAACGATATCTTAGTTGCACGGCCCCTGCCGCCAGCAGCAGCAGCAATGGGATCGTGACCCAGATCAGCGTCCGGTCGATGAAAATCGGCCGGCGGATGCTCACGATCAGCTCGCCCAGGAATGGCACGGCAAACAGCGTGGCCAGGAAGACGAAGATGGGTAGTTTTTTGCGGTAATACACTACCCCGGCAATCAACACCAGGCACAGCAAGATCATCATCGCCACCTGGATCGCCTGCCCCGGCGCAGATGCATTCAACAAAACTCGCAGCGTCTGGCCGATGCGCTCCCAGTTCGGTTTCGGCAGCCAAAACTCCTGCGCTACCCGCCCGGCTTGCCGGGTAAAGGCGATGATCCACGGGCTCCACAGGATGAAGATCGCGATCTGAGCAATCACCCAGTTCCAAAAAGAAGGCGCCTGCAGGGCGGGCGGGGAGGCCGCTTTCTTGATCCTCTCGTAGAGCATCAGCCCCAGCACGAAGAGATTGGCGGCCAGCGGGAAGAAGATCGCCGTGTTGTGGCTGAGCATGGCCGCCGCCGAGAAGACGACAAATGCCGCCCAGGCCAGGTCGGTCTCGATGCTCTGCACGGGCGACCAGCGATGGCGGTGGATCCAGCCCCGCCATCCGCTTTGGTTGCGCGCCGCATCCTGGTAGCTAAAATCTGCCGCAGCTTCGGGCGGGGCAGTTCGCCAGGCATGCAGGTATTCCCGAAATTGGCCCCCGACCGGCCGGGCAGCGCGTGCATCCGTCAGCAGCCACGCCAGCGCATAAATCGCCACGCCGACATTGAACGTCAGGAAGGTGTACATGCGCGCTTCCTGGGCGTAGAAGATGTTAAAAGGCGAAAGCGCCAGGAAGACCGCTGCAATCAACCCCACCATGATGCCCGACAGGCGTTTGCCGATCAGGTAGATCACCGGGATCGTGGCCGCGCCGAACAGCGCCGAGAACAGGCGCGCCGCGTAGGGCGAATCCCCGTTGATCACGATCCAGTAATGAAACAACAGGTAGTACAGCGGCGGGTGCTGGTCGAGCGTGACGATCCAGTGCAGCATCTCGTCCACGCTGTGATTCGCCAGCCACACGCTGAACGTTTCGTCCAGCCACATCCCCTTGGCGACGATCAGAAAAACCCGCAGAAAACCCCCAATCAAGGTGATGATGGCCGCCAGCCAAGGCGCAAGCTCTTCAAGGGATAATTCGTCGTTCATCGTCTTTGTGGTTCCTGCCATCCTGTCATTGCGAACGCCCTTTGCGAAGCAATCCCTTGGCTGTCCTTGCGAGCGCCCTTTGCGAAGCAATCTCGTACTGAAATTATACATCTTCCTTGCAGAATCGTCCCCTGTATGCTAAACTATATCCATAACGGATATAGTTTAGCATACAGGAGCGCCTCTTGTCCCAACCCCTCACCCCGGCCGTCTTCCATATCCTGCTCGCCCTGGCGGGCGAAGAACGCCATGGCTATGACATCATGCGCGCGACCGCCGCCGCCACCGACGGCAAGCTCCGCATGGGTCCTGGCACGCTTTACGGCACCATCAAGCGCTTGCTGCAGGCC
>JAYRNN010000266.1:0-6425 GCA_041912175.1 Anaerolineales bacterium
CCTGCGCGCTGTTTTCGTTTAATATTCCAGCCTAATATGTGATTGGCCGAAAGAATCTTTTTAAAAATAATGAAAAACCGTCCAATCACTTGAGCAAACCGCCGCCAATGTCTGTGTTATCATAAAATACTTTCGACGGTTTGCTTAGAACAGCTTTTTTTTGTCAAATTTATGTTTTAATTGCATCATGCTGGATCAAACCCTTATCAACCAACGTTATCACCTGGAAGCAGAGCTCGGCCAGGGCGGCAGCGGCGTCATCTACAAGGCCCATGATTCGATTTTAGGCCGCGACGTCGCCATCAAAGTGTTACTCGAAAGCAATTTGGGCTCTCAGGGACGCGCCCGCTTGCTGCGCGAGGCCCAGGCTGCGGCCAGGCTCAATCATCCCAATATCGTCTCGGTCTTTGACGCCGGCGAGTCCGGCGGCGCAACCTTCATCGTGATGGAGCTGGTCGTAGGCGAATCGCTGCACGAATATCAGCCTGCCGACCTTCAAGAAACCCTGGCGATTTTCCGCCAAATATGCTCCGCGCTGGAACACGCCCATCAACACGGTATCGTCCACCGTGATTTAAAGCCCGAAAATGTGCTCATCACCGCCGATAAGCAAGCCAAGTTAACCGATTTTGGCTTGGCGCGCTCGGTTGCTTCTCGCCTGACCCTGGAAGGCGAGATCACCGGCACCGTCTATTACCTGGCTCCCGAACAAGCCCTGGGTAAGGAGGTCGACCCTCGCACCGATCTGTATTCCCTGGGCGTCATGTTATACGAATCGGTCACCGGCCAGCTCCCGTTTGTCGGCGATAATCCCTTAGCGATCATCTCCCAACATCTCTTCGCCTCGCCTGTACCGCCGCGTTTATGCAATGACCAGGCGCCGATTGCCCTGGACACGCTCATCATACAAATGTTGAGTAAGACGCCTGCCGAACGACCTGCCTCAGCCCAAGAAGTTATGCTGCGCCTGGAAAAGATCGCTCACCCGCAGGGGATATTCGAACAGCGCCAGGAGCCATCCCTCCTGGAAAGAATTTCCCGTGGCCGGATCTTCGGGCGTGAAAAAGAGCTCGGCGAAGCGCGTGCTTTATGGGGACGCGCCGTCAGCGGCGAAGGACAGCTCCTGCTGATCAGCGGCGAGCCGGGCATCGGTAAATCACGCCTGGCGCGCGAAATCATCACCCTTGCCGAAGTCTCGGGCGGCAGATCTTTAATCGGCGAATGTTTCGCCGAAGGCAACGCCCCCTACGCCCCGTTCGCTGAGATGATCCAACAGGCCTTTGCTCAAGACGCTCATCGAAAGCTTGGTCTTTCTCCCCAAATACAGGCCGACCTGGTCTCGATTGCGCCCAATCTGCAATTTAATTTACCGCAAACGACCCCCAACCCTCATCTTGATCCACAGGCCGAACAACAACGCTTGCTCGACCATATCATGGTTTTCTTCACCCTGCTGAGCCAGGAACAGCCTTATCTGCTGGTGCTCGAAGATGCTCACTGGGCCGACCAGGCCACGCTGACCTTGCTGCGCCAGTTATCCCGCCGGATTCGCCGCCACAAGATCCTCATCGTCACCACCTACCGCGAAGTCGAGCTGGATGAAGCGCTGCCTTTCCAAGATACCCTCTACGCTATTAACCGTGAACGCCTCGCCAGCCGCTTGAAGCTGGGCCGTTTAGACCGCCAGGCTACCTATATCATGCTGGACGCCTTATTCGGCGAGCACGTCCAAGGAACATTCTTCGATCGTGTCTACCAGGAAACCGAAGGCAACCCCTTCTTTATCGAGGAGGTGTGCAAATCCCTGGTGGATAACGGCAGGTTGACGCTCGTCGAAGGTCACTGGCAGCGCGTCGGCGCCGAAGAGCTGCAAATCCCACAAAGCATTCGCATCACGATCCAGACCCGCATCAGTAAATTATCCGCCGAACACCAGGAAGCGCTGCGTATGGCTGCCATCCTCGGCCGAGATTTCGATTTCCAAATCCTGGCCGACATGGTCGATGTTAACGAAGATCGACTGATCGATGCTTTAGACCTGGCTGAGCGCGCCCAGTTGATCAGCGAGACCAGCGCCGAACGGGGCGGGTCATTCCGCTTTGCACACGCCTTGATTCCGGTGACCTTGGTGGATGGCTTGAGCGGCCTGCGCCGGCGCAGGCTCCACCGTCGCGCCGCCGAGAGCTTCGAGAAGCTGCGCCCAGACGACCTGGAGGCGCTGGCCTACCAGTACGGGTTGGCTGAAGAACCGGCCAAAGCTTACTATTATTTGCAAAAAGCCGGCGAGCGCGCCCTCTCTCGCTTTGCCAACGAAGACGCTATCCGTTATTTTACGCATGCCCTGGAATTCTGCGAGACAGGCAGCCTGGAGCGGTTCAACCTGCTCTCCGCCCGGCAGAGCGTGTATGATCTGTTGGCGATCCGCGAAAAACAGCTTGCCGATATCCAGGAAATGCAAGCCATCGCCGAGCGCGTCGATGACGACAACCTTCGATTTGAGGCGTTGATCGCCTTGATTGATTATTATTCCAATACCGACTTTCTGCGCGCCGGCCAGCTAAGCCAGGATGCCTTGAAATTATCTCGCTCGATCGGCGATCCGGGCAAGGAAGCCGTCGCGCTTTATAATCTCGCCAGCGCCGCCTGGCGCAGCGGCGACTTACACCACAGCGTCGATTATGCGCTTTCCGCCCGCCAGAAATATCAACAGGCCGGAAAAAACGATGAGCTGATCAGTTGTCTTTACCTGTTATCCCTGGATTACATCAACTTGGGTGACCACCAGGCCGGCCAGGCCGCCGCCGAAGAAGCGCTTCAGCTCAGCCGGCAGACCAAAAATCGCCGCGAAGAAGCCACCAGCTTGCGCCGTCTAGGCATCGCTATGAATGCGCAATCCAGAATGGAAGATGCCCTGCTATATTTCCGGGCTGCCTTACAAATGCATCGCGAGGTCGGCGATCGCGCCGAAGAGTGCAATGCACTCAACGCCATCGCCGGTGTTTTGGTCGAGATGCACCGCGTCGAGGAGGCGACAGAATACTATATCAAGGGACTCGAAATCGCCGAAGAAACCAACAATGATTTCTCCATGGGGATGCTCACCAACAACTACATCTACCACTGTTTTATTTTGCCGGGTAATTTTGAAGACGGCCTGCGCTTCTTGGCGGAACAGCTTGAGAAATCACGCCGCTCAGGCGATAAAAGCCAAATTTTTGTCCTCGCCCGCATGCAGACCGATATTTTGGCTGATCTGGGACAATTCGAGCCGGCCATCCGCGCGGCCCAGGAAACCATCGAGATCGCCCAGCAGCGCAACGAGCAGCGTAACTTGATCGACGCCACATCCTGGTTGGGTCGCATCTACGCCATGGCTGGCAACCCGTCAGAAGCCCGGCGTTTAATTACCACCAGCCTGCAAATGGTCGAAAATAGCTCAGAACCAGAAACGTACGTCGAGCCCTTCTTTAATTTCGCCTATGCTGCCTGGCTTTCGAACGACCCGCATGAAATGGAAAAAAGTCTCGCCTATACACAGAAAGTAATCGCCCTGACCCGGCAGATTAAAAATGATTATCCCCTGCGTTTCGCCCTGGATATGCAGGCTCGCCTGTTATTGGCCCTGGGAAAGGCCGAAGAAGCCCTGGAATACACGACAGAGACCGTCCAGTTGATCTCAGAACCGCTCTCGCCCGGGATCATCGGACATTTTTTCTACACGCATTCTCGCGCTTTGGAGCTGGCCGGTCGAGCGGACGAAGCCCGCGCCAACCTTGAGAAGGCTTATGCCGACGTGATCAAGCTCGCCAACAAGCTGTCAGACGATTCACTGAAGCAAAGTTGGTTGACCAACATCCGCTACAACCACGAAATTATCGAAAAATGGCAGCAAATCGGCGTCGCGGGCGAGTCGCCCTAATCTGAATTTTCTGGGACGACCGTTGTGACTTATTCCTGGTCGTCCCCTCTTGCATCCAGCACCGCCTCAAAATTTACCGGCAGCTCCACCCGGAAGATGGTTTTTCCTGGCTCAGAAAAAACCTTGATCTCCCCGCGGTGTTTGTTCACCACGATGTTATACGAGATCTCCAGGCCGAGCCCCGTGCCTTTGCCGGGCGGCTTGGTGGTGAAAAAGGGTTCATAAATCCGCGGCATGGCTTCGGGCGGGATGCCCGGCCCATTATCTTCAATCTCCACCCACACCCAGGCCGGCTTAGAGATGGTGCGGAGGGTGATTTGGCCGCCGGATGTGTTTTCCAGGGCGTCGGCCGCATTATCGATGATATTAGTCCACACCTGGTTAAGCTCGCTGCCAAAGGCCTGGATATGCGGCAGGTCCGGGGCATATTCGCGCCGAACCTTCAGGTTGGTGAGTTTAGGGCGCATCATCAAGAGCGTATTATCCAGGTCTTGGTGCAGGTCCACTTCCTGAACAGGCGCTTGATCGAGATAGGCATAGGTCTTCAGCGCTTTGACAATTTCGGAAATTCGCGTTGCGCCTTGCCCGATCTCGGCCAGTAGGCTATACGCAGTATGCGCCGCACCCAACCAGTTCATCACCACCCCGAGCGTCTCCGGGGTAAAATACTCCGCCAGTTTCCCTAGATCCGCAGCGTCATAGCCCAGGCTGACCAGCGCGGGCGCCCATTCCCATGCCTTGGTTAAGCCGTACGCTTCCATCCAATTCTCCAGCTCGTACTCACGATCGCTGCGCGCCAGTGGATCCAGGTACACCGCCGGCTGTAAGGCCGCCAGGTGCACCTTGCGCGATATTCGGTCGACAATCTGCCTTTGGCCGTTCCCGAGATCCAGCATATCCAGGCGCGCCTGGGCTTCGGCGTAGACCTGCAAGATCTCTTCGAGCTGACCGGCTCCCCGCTGCACCGCCGCCGCCGGATTATTCAGCTCGTGGGCTACGCCGGCCGTCAGGGCGCCTAGCTGCGCCATCTTCTCGCTCTGGCGCAGCATCGCCGAGGTAGAACGGAAACGCGTCAGCACCGTATTGAGCAAAACCCGCGACGCAGTCGGGCTACTGTTCAAGAGCTTCTCGAATTGTTCCTGGTTAATGGCGTAGAGCTGGCTATCGCTGCGCGCCCGTACCGAGGCGTTGCGCGGCGCGTCTTCGAGGATGGCCATCTCGCCGATCACATCTCCCGCCCCGCGCACAGAAAGCAAGACCGAACGATTGCCCGAAACCTTGATCACCTCCAGCTCGCCCGAGCGGATGATGAATGCCCGGTCGCCGCGGCTGCCTTCGGCGAACAACTCCGCCCCGGCCTTCAGCTCTACATCCTCCATCATCTCGCATAAGCGCGCCAGGTCTTGCTCTGGCAGATCGGTAAAAAGCGCCACTTTCTTTAAAAAATCGTACATCTCGCTACAACCCCTTACAATGGACAGTCATCAACCCAACCTATACGGTGCGCAGATACTGGTGAACCAGGCTGACCGCAATTGCGCCTTCGCCGACGGCTGAAGCCACGCGCCGCACCGCGCCTTGACGGATATCGCCGGCTGCGAAGATGCCCGGTACGTTAGTCTCTAGCAGGTATGGGTCGCGCCCCGCCTTCCAACCCTGCGGCCGTTTTCCGTTTTTCATCAAATCTTGCCCCGTTAAAATGAACCCGGCGTTGTTCACCTGCACCACGCCGGTCGCCAATTCCGAATGCGCCACCGCGCCGATAAAAATAAACAAGGCTGCAGCGGGCATCTGCTGCGCCTGGTTTGTCTCACGGTGCAATACGCGCACCGCCTCCAGGCGGTCTGTCCCAATCGCCTCGACCACCTCCGTGTATGGGACCAGCTTGATATTGGATGTTGCCTGGATTTGATCGATCAGGTATTGCGACATGCTTTCTTGCAAGCCCGGGCCGCGCACGAGCATGGTTACCTGGCTGGCGTAGCGTGAAAAAAACATGGCCGCTTGTCCGGCCGAATTCGCCCCGCCCACCACGCAGACGTGTTTTCCCTTGTAGTAGGCCGCCTCTGTCAATGCCGCGCCATAATATACCCCCGCCCCGCTAAGCCGGTCGATCCCAGGCGCATCCAACCGTTTCACAGTCACGCCTGTGGCGATGATCAGGCTTCGACAACCCAGCTCCGTGCCATCCGATAACAATACATAACGATAGGGATCCTCGACGCGCACCTTGACCACTTCCTGGGCGTTCAAAATTTCCGCCCCCAGGCGGGCTGCCTGGGTCGCCGCCCGATGGGCCAATTCCGCTCCGCTCACGCCTTTCGGAAAACCGAGGTAATTCTCGATGCGCGAGCTGGCGCCGGCTTGCCCGCCGGTGGCGTGCTTGTCAATCATCAGCGTCTTGAGCCCTTCCGATGCGCCATACACCGCCGCCCCCAGCCCGGCCGGGCCTGCCCCGATAATGATCAGGTCGTAAAAAGGATTTGTAGCCTGGGTGCGCAAACCG
>JAYRNN010000267.1:0-7677 GCA_041912175.1 Anaerolineales bacterium
AACCTGCTCGAAATCCTGGACGACCGCTTCGGCCATTCATCCACGCTGGTCATATCACAAATCCCCGTCCCAGAGTGGTATCCATGTTTTCCCAATCCCACCGTCGCCGATGCCATCCTCGATCGGCTCATTCACAATGCCCACCGGCTGAATTTGGAAGGTGAATCTCAAAGAAAATTGCGCTCACCCCTTCGCATGTCGTCCACTTGATTTTATAATTCCATCACCAGCGCACGCTCCTTCCCACTGGACGACATGCAGCGGATTCACTGGTCGATTTCATCGGAATACGCAATAATGACGTCAAGATGCGCTTGAAGTTGGAATTAACCCGCCCAATTTAGAGCTATGGATAGCAATAATCATCTATGGTCGCACCAGTCGCCTCCTGCAGAAAACCGCACTCGCCATCGTTGTCCCACACCGGGCTGGACCTGCCCCAGTTAAAACCGCACCACTCCGCATGGCTTTCATTCGTATACACCCAGCATTCCTGGCCTGGCGCCAACACATAGTGTGGAAAGGTGAAAACTTTATCATCCTGGTCACGAACCGTCCATCCAGTAATCTCCACAGGGAAATTTTCTAGATTGGCGATCGCAACATATTCATCTGGCTCCTGGGCGCTCACGACCCCATCATAAAATATCGTCCTGATCTCGATCCGGCCAACTGGCTGGCCGCTCAATATACCACGATTATTGAACGGCAAGAAAACCCAGTTGGTGTATTGAGCGTCGATCGTATAACCCGTCCCATCGGAAACAATCACGATATTTCCATTGATATCGGTGCGCCAGGTCTGTATTCCGGCAGCCTGCAAACGATCCAAAACTTCCTGGTCGGGGTGATCGTATGGGTTGTTTTTCCCGACGGAGATCACTGCATCGGTAGGGTGGACTGCATCCAGGAAATCGGCGCTCGAGCTTGAATCGCTGCCATGATGCGCAATCTTTAACACCTGGGCAGCCACCGGTGTGCCGCGCAGTAATACCTGTGCTTCAGCCTGATCTTCGATATCGCCTGTAAACAAGAATTTTTGATTGCCATATTCGATAAGGACCAGTATCGAGGCGTTGTTCTGGTCGACCGTCCCGGTTAACCCGGGGAGTGGGTTTAAAATCTTTGCCGTCAACACCCCCCAGGTATAACTGGTAGGAAACTGGGCTGGCTGCAGTTCTGCCCCTTCAATCGCAGCGCTGGTAGCAAATTCACGAAAAATATCGCTATCCTTCGGATATCCGTTATACAGCACTTGCGCTACCGGGATATCGGTTATTTCAAGGACATACACCAGCCCGCCGATATGGTCATCATCGTTATGGCTGGCGAGCATGATGTCGATATCATCGACCGCCTGGGTGCGCAGAAATGCCGCCACCGTAGGGCCGGCATTCTTTTCGCCGCCATCGATCAGCACATCAAAACCATCCGGCCCGCGCACTAAGGCGCTGTCACCCTGCCCGACGTTCAAATAGGTGATGTGTAATTCGTTGTTCTCGGCAAATGCTGCACGCCAACCAGCGGCAAGGGTTAATAGAAACAGTAAGCCTGGGATAAACAGGCTCCAATGCATGGGTTGGACGCTGATTTTGGATATAAACCAATCTCTTGATATCTCCCATTTTTTCCTGATCTTAACGAAAAACCGATTCATCCGTTTCATTCATCGCCTCGCAAGATTATTATTGCAAATTACGACGATTATGTCAACGAGTGGTTTGTCAAAAAGGGGTACCCATTTATTGGGCATTTATGTACCGCAGCAAGGCTTGGTACTGGCACAAGCTGAAGTGGCGCCATTGGATGTTATTAAAAAAGCACTTTCATCATTAGGGCTTATGCTTCAGTACCTTATGCATCAATTAGCCCCGAGCATTATATACGTGTTGGTGATAATTGTGGTCCATTTTCAAGTGAACGATACTTCGATGGTTGAGGTATTCGTTCCATAGACAGTGGAGAAAAGTTACATCAAAATCATTTGCCTATTCGTATTCTCTGGTGTCTATGCATACTTATTACACTTGATCTATAGATCGGATTTTCTGGTTTAAATAAAGCATTGTCTCAATTTTTTTCCTCACTTTCTTGAAAGGTTCTCTTTTTGTGACGAAAATCACTTAAAAATCAAACGGCAGTATAATTTGTAACAAATTGATATTGCCTTTCAGTATTGCAGTGCTGATTCATCCGTCTATATCCGTCAGCCCTCTCATTCAGTGAGGCGCTTTAACAAAAAGCAGAAGGAGAAATCATCTTTATTAAAAAGGAAAATATTTGGATCCTCTCTGCCAGATCAGGAAAGGACTATTGATGAATAACAGGCATATTTTGACATTAGCAGGAATTCTATTTTTGCTTGTGCTGGCTGCATGCCGGAGCGAAAATACTCAAGTCGTCAAAGAAACGCCATTTATCCCACACCTTATCGAAATTACAAAAGTGGTTCAACAGAATGTCGAAATAACGAGAATTGTTCCACAAACAGTTACGGTCACACAAATTGTTGAAGAGCGGACCGATTCGACATTAGAACCACCAATAATCAGCGCAACTCTACGAACCGATATCAATCCTGACTACTTTGATGGCGTCATCGTCATCACCCAATACTATACTTTCTTAGGCAACGGCTTGTACGAGCAGGCGTACCGGTTACTCAGCGCTTCTGCACACAATGCTAGTAGTTTAGAAGATTATATTGAGATGGCGTCACATGCATTCAAGGCTGTTGAAATCGATTCTATACTGCCTTACTATATCGCAGTCGAACAACAGGGAGGGCAAGCAACCCCAGATCCAGGTAATAAAATACGTTTTGCCGTGCAAATCAGGTCGTGGGGTGATGGAAATGCGTCGGGGTCCCAACCAAATGGCGTACTCCAGGATCTATTCTTAGGATTGATCCTGGAAGATGGCATGTGGAAAATTGATTCCTTTGCTACAGCGCCATTGCCCTAATCAAACAACGAATTGTTAGAAACAAGGCAATAATATATAACATAACAGACATGAGAGATTACACTGATGAAACCTTTACACTTCCCTGCTGTGATTTTTGCTCTGTTTTCAGTTTTCCTCCTAACGTCTCGAATCCAAGCTAACGACTCAGAATCATCCGATACAACGGAGAAAGATGAGATACAGAGAGCGATTGAAATATATTTTGATGCTCGTTATCGATCTTTCAGTTCCCTACAATTGTAAGATCTAAGCCCAATGACGGATAATTCTCCCCAGAGCGATTCATTTCTGAGTTCGGAGTCCGATAAATTGAATATTGAGATACAGCATGCGAAGATGAATAAACTCGGTTATGCGAAGTATAAGTATTTTCTGAATTTTACAGAAATGTTGGTCGACACATCTTCCCAAACGGCTCTAGTCTCCCTTCTTGAGGGGCATGATGTTGTGTTTGAAATTTCCAAAGAAATCTCACAGTCTCAGCCAGTTGTCTCGACCATGCGGAACCTGAAGCACACAATTGCTTTGCGAAAGGTGCAAGGGCAATGGAAGATTATCACTGATGATTATGAGGACTACTTGTGGCGACTACTTAAATCAACAAAGATTTCCACAGATGAATTGCTTCGATCATTGGAAGAAACGCATAAGGAAACTGCATTGAATGAAAATGAAGTTCAGTCGCCCACCGCGTGCGCTCTCCCGAGTGATGAATCTACCCATCCATACAATCGAAGTGGTGCTGTAGCTTACTCTCATCAGTGGGCGACAGCACAGCGACCCTATAATACCAAGTATTATGATTTCACAGATTTCGGTGGTGATTGTACGAATTTTGTAAACCAGGCAATTTACGAAAGTAGCAACGCTGAGATGGTTTTTGGTGGTCTTCACGGTTTTGGACAACTTGGTTGGTATTTTTTTAGCAATAGTGATTATGCAAATGCCTGGACGCAAGTGCAGGCTCTTTTTGAATTTATCACTCAGTATTGGGTTTGGCCGCGACCTGGCATAGACGATCCTGAAGGACCAGGAGGGCCCGAAGGATGCCCTATGGATTTCTATCAGGTTTACGAAGGGGACCTGATACAGTATGATTGGACAAATAATGGATCATGGGATCATAGTGTAATTATTGTAAGATCTCAGGATCTGGGTCAATATAACCGTTTTCATTGGGTAGCTGGACATACCCCGGATGTTGATGACTATCCTTACTCTTCTTTCGCTTACCCAAACCAGGTCTATCGCTTTATCCAAATTGAGCGGATAGATGGGTATGCTAAATTGTTTTTGCCATTGATATTGAAGAACTTAGTAAATAGCTTCCAATTTGAACCTATAAACCCTTACCCGGGACCGACAGATTCGGGTGGGTCCGTGCCACCACAGGCTTACCCAGCTCCACATCCTGTTCCCTGATTTCATTTACTCGAGATATCGGTTTTCGGACAAGATTTTCGTCAAGACATTAGAGACTAAAAGCTTCTACTGTCCTTTGGGTGACTGGAAATGCCAGCCATACAGGGATAAAATCCACTCCTTTCCTGGTTTGTCCATAGCAACATTTGGGAAACTTCTTATTGATGGAAATAATAAGCGATCTGTGAACCATTAAATCCGAATCCCCGATAAGTGAAAACCATTAGTACTTCGAAGAGAAAAATGCTGGATTACAGATATCGTCAGAATTTTCTTGTCCAAAGAAGGCCAGGCCAGCCTAACACCTGATGAAGCCTCACCGGATCGCCTGCTGGCTATGGTGCGCCAGTATTGGGGTACCGAATGTGGGCTGCTGCCTTTTGCCTGCTTGAATCAGAAAGAATAATATGCTATAGTTTTTATAAGGATAGAATAATCACGATCAGGAAGTGAGGTGTTAGATGGCAGTGATCACGATATCTCGTCAATATGGCAGCGGCGGGGATGAAATCGCCGAATTGATCTGCAGGGCGACTGGTTATCGCTTGTTCGATAAAGATATTATGGCCAAAGCCGCCTTCGATGCCGGCCTTTCCAGCCAGGAGGGGATCGATTTTTGCGAGGATAATTACAAGATGAAGAATTTGTTCGACCGGCTGTTTGCCCCTGCGAAACCTGTGGCGCAGGTGCGCGTCTGGAAAGAAGGCACAGATGGGGTAAGGACGGTGGAACGATTGGCGCTCGACGAAGAACATGCACTCGCTTGCACCCGGAAAGCGGTCGAAACGGCTTACCAGGTAGGGAATATTGTGATTGTTGGGCGCGGCGGTCAGATGATACTGGCCGGGCGCCCCGGCGTCTTGCATGTTCGCGTGATTGCCCAGTTAGAGGATCGCCTGCTTAACGTGCGGAACTTGCCGCAATTAACCCAGCATGCCTATAGCGACTCCGTCGAAGCCCGCCGTGCAGCCCAAAATTCGCTCGAAAAACACGATGCAGCCTCTGCCGATTATTTACGGCGCTTCTACGGCGTGGACTGGTCTGACTTGAATCTCTACCACATGGTGATTAATACCAGTAAGGTAACGCACGAATTGGCTGCCCAGTTTATCCTCGCCGCTGCAGAAAAGCTGCAATTGTCCGTCGCACATTCCTAGCCAGGTGTTCAACAGGAGGTCATAATTTTGTAGTAAAATATCCATTAAGAAATGACATAAAACAAACCTATACAATATGTCATGCGGAGGTTTCGATGCAAAAGCACAGTCAATTCTCGCGAATCAGTCTGGTTGTGGTAAGTCTGGTGTTGGTCTTTGCGATGCTGGCAATCACATTGCCGGAGAAGGCGCAAGCGGCTTTGAGCCCAGGTACCCTGAACGCATGGGTTCAAAATGGCAAGATTTACGTCAAGTTATCCGGCTTTACCGAGAAAAATCAACTTCGTTTGAAAGTTCGGGAAGCCACACAAGGCATCGGCGGCTGGAAAAGCCTGGGAACCGTTAAAGTGGATCGAAAAACGGACACGACGACGACTTTTCCCATTCCGAAGACGCTTGCCAAAAAGATTTACCTGAATGTCTGTATGAAGAACATGACCACCAATGTTTTAACCTGTAAGGTGGTTGTGAATCCCGGTTATTGAACAAGGGATCCTTAATCGAACAATGCCAAGGGCGGCTTGATGTAAATTTCAAGCCGCCCTTCGGTTTCTAAGATCGTATTCGTTTCAGTTCATCGCAATCAAAGACAAAAGGATATAATTCTATATAGAAATGAAAGCATACCAAATATCGACCATATCTCCGCTCGACCGAAACGCCCAGCCGTTGCAGCTTGTGGAAACCCCCATCCCCCGCCCTGGGCCAAATGAAATTCTGATCCAGGTATCCGCCTGTGGCGTGTGCCATACAGAGTTAGACGAAATCGAAGGTCGTATGATTCCACCGTCCTTACCGGTAACGCCAGGGCATCAGGCCGTTGGTAAGGTAGTGGGACGAGGTACTCAAGCAGAGAAATTTCAGTTGGGCGATCGTGTCGGCGTGGCGTGGATATTCTCAGCTTGCGGGAAATGCGCTTACTGCCTGCGTGGAGATGAAAATCTATGCGCATCTTTCCGCGCGACCGGACGCGATGCCGACGGCGGTTATGCTGAATTTATGGTCATCGGGCAGGATTTTGCTTACCCGATTCCAAAAACCTTCTCCGACGTCGAAGCCGCCCCTCTTCTTTGCGCTGGCGCGATCGGGTACCGCTCCCTACGCCTGGCGAACATACGCGATGGGCAGATCCTCGGTTTAACTGGCTTTGGCGCATCGGCGCATCTGGTTCTGAAATTGGCCCAGAAGTTATACCCGCGTCTGACGATATTTGTCTTTTCGCGCAGCTTACAGGAACAGGAGTTTGCCCGCGATTTAGGAGCTGCCTGGGCGGGTGATATCGGCGACGCTTCGCCTGCGCTGGTCGAGGCGATGATCGATACCACTCCAGCCTGGAAGCCGGTGGTAGAAGGGCTACGAAACCTGGCTCCGGGCGGCCGGTTGGTGATCAACGCCATACGAAAAGAAAATTTCGACCGGCAATGGTTGCTCGAACTAGATTACCCTCACCACTTATGGATGGAGAAAGAAATCAAGAGCGTAGCCAACGTAACCCGTCGCGATGTAATTGAATTCCTTAAATTGGCGGCTGAAATCACCATCCGGCCAGAAGTGCAAACCTACTCTCTTGAGCAAGCGAACCTGGCCCTGGCGGAATTAAAAGGTCGCAAGATTCGCGGCGCCAAAGTACTGCTTGCCGACCGCGGATTCTGAACAAGCCCTTGACTAGAAATCCTTTTTGATGTAAGACATATATATAAGGACGAAACAATCCTGAGTGATCTTTAGCCCTGACTGCTTTAGAAAGGAGGACAGCATGGTCTATCGATCTCCCTCTCTTTCCCATCTAATCCAGCAGGCATCTTCCGGCGATCCTGACTCGATCCAAAAAGTCCTGCAATATTTAAACGCCGCAAACTCCGACCTACGGCATATGATGCAAGCCGCGCTGCACGCCACATACGAAGTAGATCTATGGCGCCAGCTGCTCTACTGCATTGCGCATGAATGCTGGCCAATTTTAGCTTCCGCAGACCATCTGGGCGAGCCGTCTCCTGCACGTCCGCAACCGGCGCCCTCGACCACCAAACTTCCGGCCGATTCCAGCGCCATGCAATCGTTGATTGAGGTGTATGCAGTGGATCTTGATCCAGACTCACAGGATGAACAAGAAGTTAAGTTGACTGTCCTG
>JAYRNN010000268.1:0-5067 GCA_041912175.1 Anaerolineales bacterium
ACTTGGTCAGATCGCCCCGGTTTTTGCCGTACGCGGCAATCGGGATTGGTTTATGTTGCGTCATTTACCTGACACACGCTATCTCGAATTTGACGGAGTGCCTATCGTACTCACCCATGGGTATGGCGTGTGGTGGGCATATCTGATCGACAAATTACAGTTCTTAAGGGAGGGTTATCGCAAGGAAAGATATCAAACTCGCCTACAAAAGGCCTTCCCACAGGCGAGAGTGGTTGTATTTGGGCATACACATTATTCCCTCAATCTCTGGACAAATGACCAATTGCTTTTCAATCCCGGATCAGCGCATTTCCCTGGTGATAAAAAAGAAACCCCCAGCCTCGGATTATTACATATCGAGGCCGGGGGGCGCGTGAAGAGCGAATTAATCCACCTGCGACCAACTTTCACGAGACCGGTTCAGAGATAGCTGCGTATACCGGCATGACCCAATGGCTGTATTTTGGGAGACGCCCACGCACCACATCCTGAAAAATAGTGCGAAGCTGGTCAGTTACTTTTCCCATCTTTCCAGAACCGATCCAGCGATAATCGACGCGGGTGACAGCCGTTACCTCTGCGGCAGTCCCAGTCATGAAGAATTCTTCGCACAGATACACTTCTGTGCGATCAATCGGTCGTTCGACGATGGTTAAGCCCAATTCCTTTTGGGCTAATTCGATAATCGTGCGGCGGGTAATCCCTTCCAGGATATTCTCGGTCACCGGCGGCGTCACCAGAACGCCATCTCTCAGCATAAAGATGTTCATGGCGCTGCCTTCCGAGATATGCCCATCCTGGGTCAGTACCAACGCCTCATCAAAACCAGATCGCACTGCATCCGTCTTGATCAGGGCAGAGTTGGCGTAGGCGCCGCTGATCTTGCCGCGCGCAGGAATTGCGTTATCATCCACGCGCCGCCAGGATGACACAGTGACGTGGGCGTTTGTGTCGTTCGATACATACTTATCAAACGGTATGGTTACAATTGTAAGTTCATCGTTCAGATCGTGGAGTTTTACTCCGACGATTTCATCGGATTTAAATGCCAACGGTCTGATATAAACATCTCGGCGATAGCCCTCTGTTCGTAGTAACGCAAATGTCTTTTCTGTCAGGCTGGAGGGTGTCTCGCCAAGATCAATATTGATTAACTTGCCTGAGTTCAGAAACCGATTGAAATGATCCAGAGGCCGAAACAAGTAGAGTTGCTCTTGCTGCTGGTTCCAATAACCTCTTATCCCGCCAAAAACTGCCGTACCATAGTTTAATGCATGCGTCAAAACACCAACTTTCGCATCTGAGTAGGGAACAATTTTCCCTCTAAAATACGCATAGTTCGGGAGATCCATTCGTATACCTCCTAATGTAATTTCAACCGATCGAATAAATCGATTATAACAACTTTTTTTTCAAGCTCTTCACAATTATTGAGTTGGGTGTATACTCATTCATATTTTTTTAGATCTATTTAACGAGGCGGCATTCTATGAAACACGCAGTTAGTATCAGCATTGGTTCCTCAAAACGAAATAAAGCCGTTGAAGTGGAATTACTGGGTGAGAAAGTCTCCATCGAGCGGATCGGCACCGATGGAGATATGGAAAAAGCTGCCCAGCTTTACAAGGAACTCGATGGCAAGGTGGATGCCTTTGGCGTAGGCGGCGCAGACTTGGGAATTTTGGTCGATAACAAATGGTATGAAATTCATTCTGTCCAATCTCTGATTCGATACGTCCAAAAGACGCCCGTGGTCGATGGCGCCGGATTAAAAAATACACTTGAAAACCGTCTCGCCCCCTTTATTGATCAGAAAATTGGCAGCTACATCAACCAGGTTGGCAGAAAGGCATTTATCGTCGGTGGGGTTGATCGCTGGGGGATGTCGCGATCCTTTGTCGAGGCGCAATATGATGTTATCTTTGGCGATTTGATGTTCGTTTTAGGCATCCCTATCGAAATACGCGGGTTAAAAAACCTGAAACGCCTGGCAGCCTTGCTAACTCCAATCGTAACACGGCTGCCGTTCGAGTGGCTCTATCCTACCGGAGAAAGCCAGGAAAAACGCACCCCAAAATATGGCAAATATTACGAATGGGGGACCGTGATTGCAGGAGACTGCCATTATGTAAAGCGCCATATGGCTGACCGCTTGCCTGGAAAGGTCATCGCCACGAATACTACAACTCCAGAAGACGTGAGCTTTTTCCGCCAGGCAGGTATAAAATACCTGGTCACCAGTACGCCTGTCCTGGAAGGACGATCGTTTGGCACAAATATGATGGAGGCGGCTCTGATCGCCATTTCTGGGAAGGGCAGAAAACTCACCCTGGACGAATTAGACCATTTGCTCGACCAGCTTGGTTTCGAACCCCAGTTGCAGGAGTTAAACTCATGAAGATGGATGCGATCGTAACTGCAGGCGGAATTCCTCAACCCGGGGAGCCGTTGTATGAATATACTCAAGGGAAATCAAAAGCGCTGCTAGTTATCGATGGAAAGCCCATGATTCAATGGGTCTTAGATGCCTTATGTGCAGCAGATACAATAGACCACGTTGTTATTGTAGGACTGACTGCCGATAGCGGCCTGGAATGCCCAAAGATTGGTGGATATCTGCCAAACCAGGGGGGTATGCTGAGTAATATTAAGGCCGGCATTCAGAAAGTCAGCGAAATCAACCCAAATGTCCAACATATTCTGCTGGTTTCTTCAGATATACCAACCATCACGGGGGAAATGGTCAATTGGGTGGTGAACACGGCGATGCAAACCGATGAAGATGCTTATTACAATATTATCAAGCGCGAAACGATGGAAGCCCGTTTTCCTGGTTCGAAACGCACTTATACGCGCTTCAAAGACATCGAGCTGTGCGGGGGAGATATGAATGTCATTCGTGCTTCAATCTCTGCAAATGAATCTTTTTGGGAAAAGATTATCGCGGCCAGAAAAAATGCCTTAAAACAGGCCAGCCTGCTTGGTTTCGATACGCTAATCTTGATGCTATTGCATGCCATCACGCTTGAGAGCGCGGTAAAACGCGTTACCAAACGAGTAGGGTTGACCGGTCGGGTGCTGGTTTGCCCATACGCCGAAGTGGGTATGGATGTGGATAAACCCAATCAATTGGAGATCGTGCGTGCAGACCTGGCCAGGCAGAAATCTGCATGAGCGTACTCCAAAGACTATTGAACCTGGACGAATATTATTCCAGCCAATTGAGTATCGCTGAAAATCCGGGGTTACTCCAAAACATAGCCCGGTTCTTGGCTCACTCGGGGGATTCCTGGTTTTGGATGCTTGGCCTGGTTATCCTCTGGTTGATAGGAAATAATTTCTGGAAAGATCGCGCTCTGGTGATGGCCATCGGAATCCTGCTGACGGCAGGGATTGTATTTGCGATCAAATTCACCGTCCGTCGACGTCGACCTGAAGGTGATTGGGGAGCAATCTATCGTAAAACGGACCCGCATTCCTTCCCATCTGGACATTCAACCCGAGCAATGATGCTGGCCGTAGTAGCCGTTGGGTTGGGCCCAGCCTGGTTCGGGTTAATCCTGGCAATTTGGGCGCCTTTGGTTGTTCTGGCGCGCGTTGCAATGGGAGTGCACTACCTCTCAGATGTCATTGCCGGGGCAGTTTTGGGGCTCGCTATCGGCTTAATCGTACTGAAATTAGCTACCAATTTCCTGATCTGAACGACCGCCTGAATTTATTTTCAGGATCAGTTGATATATTTTACGTCGTGACCAACCCGAATCAATAGCCAGGCGTGCGGCCAGTTGCGAGGCAGGCTCACCTTTTGTAAGGCAATCTCTTGCCATCTCAGTTAATCGTTCTTCCGTCCAAAGCATTTTTTCGGTGTTCCTGCCTGCTACGACCAGGGTGAATTCACCTTTAATCCCTTGGGCGGCATAATGTGTGCGCGCCTGGCTGATTGGCCCACGGAAAATTTCTTCATGTAATTTTGTCAGCTCTCGAGCAATACATATCGATCTGTCCCCCAGGATTGTTTCCAAATCAAGCAAGGCTTCCAACAGACGATGGGGCGTTTCTAGAAAGATAAAAGTATAGGGCAACCCTTCGATTTTTGTTAGCAATTGGCGCCTATCGCCAGTCTTGCGAGGTAAATAACCAAGGTAGAGGAATGCGCCCGTTGGCAGACCCGAAACAATCAGGGCCGCCAATGGCGCGCTCGGGCCTGGGACCGGGCTCACCACATGACCAGAGTCTATGACAGCCCGCACCAACTCGTAACCCGGATCATTCAAGGCCGGCGTACCTGCGTCTGACACCAGCGCCACATCACCTTGTTCCAGCGCAGCTAAAATTCGATCCAGTTTATGGAGTTTATTGTGCTCATGATAGCTGGTCAATGGTGTGTGAATATGAAAGTGGTTTAGCAACTTACCGGTATGGCGCGTATCCTCCGCGGCAATCAGACTGGCCTGCGCCAGTATGCGCAACGCGCGTGCGCTGATGTCTTCCAGATTTCCAATCGGTGTCGCAACCAGGTATAAAGTACCCATTTTTATGTCGTCGGAGGCAAAATTTTCTTTATCCGGTGCGCCAACTCGCGTCGGGGCAGCAGCACCCGCCGGCCACACTTCAAACATTCAAGGCCGATATCTGCCCCCAGTCGTACGACTTTCCAATCATAACTCCCGCAGGGGTGTGGCTTGCGTAAACGAACAAGATCGTTTAAATTTATCTCCGGCAACATCGCAGGGATTATAACATGCGGAATTCATCCGCATTTCATCATAAGAGAAGGGGAATTTAATCGAGATGGTATAATCGCAGCGGAGGATCTACATGATATTTAACCTGGCCCCTTCGATGATCATCTCTTATATCTTCGTGCTTTTGACGGCCTTTGCGGTGCATGAATTTGCCCACGCCTTCGTCGCCAACGCATTTGGAGACCGCACGCCTGCTCTGAATGGGCGTTTGACGCTAAATCCGCTGGCGCACCTGGATGTAATGGGTTCATTAATGCTGCTGGTTGCTGGATTTGGTTGGGCGAAACCAGTCCCGATTAACGTTTATGCGCTGGAACGTCGC
>JAYRNN010000269.1:0-5649 GCA_041912175.1 Anaerolineales bacterium
CTCTCTCACCCTGGCGAACGAATAATGCCAGGCCTTCGCCAAGATAATCCAGGCAGGTCATGGCGGTGAAAGGGTCATTGATCGCCGCAGACATCGCCCGCACCGCCATTTCAACGAGCTGGTTTACCGCGTAGCCAATATCCTGGGTGGGGGTGCGTGTGTTGCCAATCTGGAAGGCGCGACGGATTTGTTCATCCAGGTCCTGATCAACCGTGGGCGGCCTTGCCTGGTCTTGGTGGGGGCCGGCATACCAGACCTGGGCGACTACCGTATCACGCCAAACAAAATGACCCGGCTTGTGCAGCAAGCGAATGACCAGGTGCTTTTCCCTGGCCAGGTAAAACATGGTTTCTGGATCAATGTATTGGATGTAGCCTGTCTTCACCACCCGCACCGCATAGCCGTCAGCCTCCAGCGGCGCCTCGGCAGCCTGCGGAACGTTTTGCGCGCCGCTCCTGACCTGCTCGGGAATCTCGGCGCGAACCACGTCCAGCAGCTCCGCGCCTGCCGCAGCGGCGATATTCGGAGCTTGTAGCATGGTGCTAACATGCTGGACGAGCAAGATCAGGGAGGCAAAGGTCGCCAGCATCAAAAGTAATCCGATTGTGACAGTCAGTTGAGGTCCTTCTGGCTCTATCTCGGCGGGAGGCACGGAAAGGGCAGCCGCCAAACAATAGACAAAGGCAGCCACAAACATGCCCAAGACGAGCTGGGTGATGCGATCGCCCAGGAAGACGCGCAGTAAGCGCGAGCCGTACTGTGCGGCTACCGTCGATAGCGGCAAGGTGAGCAGCGTGAAGACCACCCCGGCGGTCGCCAGGATCGTACCGGCCATGCTCACCAACATGGTGCGGATTTCACCTGGTGTCCCTGATAGGATCAGGCGGCTGTTCTCTAAGGCTTCATTGGGGATAAGACCATCGATACGGTACAGCGACCAGGCCAGCAGGACCCCTCCCACGGACATAACCACCGGTGTGAACCAAAAACTCACCTTCAAGCGGTCCCATTTGTATCTGGCTGTTACTCTTCTTTTACGTACTTTACCGGTACCCGGTATTAATTGCCCATCATTAGATCTCATTCAATGCCTCCTGGCGCTGCCGGGATTTGGCGATTTTACGGGGCAGGCCGTTCAAACAGGCTAGATTGCGCATCCCCCGAGCGTGGGACCTCACCCGGGGGATGCAACCGTAGTTATTGTGTTGCTGTACGTAGCAGCTCTTCAAGCTTCTGGCGATAGTGTTCCAGGGTTTCTCGGCGTTCTTCAGTCGGATTGGAGAGCAGCTTGTCGATCACTGCCAGCGTATTCTTCAATCCATCCGTGACCACTGCGATCTCTTCTGCATTATCGGGGGTTGTGCTCGAGAGATATTCCAAAATCCCTTCCATAGATCGGGCGTAAATATTTTCTGGACCGATTTCCTGGAGCATGTTGCTTTTTACGAGGGCGTCGCGCACCTGGCCATGCAGGCGCGCAAGCCACAACCCGGTGTTTCGCTGCACTAAACCTTCTTTGAGTTCTTTCAGCATGTCCAGCGAAGGAACATCGAGCTGGTTGCTCATTTCAAGATCCAGCAGGACAACTTTCACCGGGGGATCAGAATGGTCCACAAGATTCGTAATTTGATTTAACAAAGCATCGGCGTTGGCGAAGAACAGCCCTTGATCAGGTCGCACGATGAGCAGCCCAGGCAGGGTGCGATTTTCTGGATTGCGGCGCGAATCGCTGAAAGTCAGCTTGCCTGGCTCGCGCCCAAGCAAACTTAGGTTCGGCTGGCTGGCGCGCCAGATCAAGAGCAGCAATGACAGAATCACCGCGATCAGCAGGCCTTCGAGGGCTTCGAAGGTAAGCACACCGAGCATGGCAACGATCGCCAGGGCGAAATCGACCCGGTTTAACTGGTAGAGGCGGCGAATTTTCTTTACCTTCACCATACCGGTGATCGCGACCACTACGACGGCCCCCAGCACCGCTTCAGGCAGCGACGCGAAGAGCGGGGTGAAGAAGAGCGCCACGAGGACCGTCAGGGCTGCGCACACAATCAGAGCGACGGGCGTTTTAGCGCCTGCGTTATCGTTAGCAGCCGATTTGGATAGGCTCGAGCCAATTGAAAAGCCCTGGAACAGTCCTGCGCCCAGGTTTGCCGCTCCTAAACCGACCAGCTCCTGGTTCGCATTGATTTCATAGCGGTGTTTGGCGGCCAGGCTGCGACCGGGGCCGTACGCCTCGGCGAAGTTGACGAGCGCGATACCAACCGCAGCCGGTAGAAGCCCAAGCCAATCACTCAATGAGAGACCAGGCAGCTTGGGTGGGGCGAGGCCGGCCGGGATCTCCCCCACCACCTTAACACCTTTCAGCTCTAATGCGAACAGGCTCGAGACAATAATACCAAGCAGCATCACGATCAGAGCGGCGGGAAGCTTGTGGAAACGATGTTCCAGAAAGAAAAGTAATGCGATCGAGATCAGGCCAATGACCAGGGTCAGCAGGTGCGTCTCGTCCAGGTGGATGAGGATATCGTAGAGCCGTTCCCAGAAGTTGCCCGATCCGCTTTCAAAACCAAACAGCTTGGGCGCTTGCTTGATGGCGATGGTCAGCGCCAGGCCGGTGACAAATCCGGCCAGGACTGATTCGGAGAAAAAAGCAGCCACCCGCCCCATTTTAAACAGCCCGGCCAGGATGGAAACCAGGCCAGCCAGGATGGCCAGCCCGGCCGTGAGCGCGGCATATTCCGGCGATCCGGCAGCCGCCAACGGTACGATCGCTGCGGCCGACATCGTAGCGATGGTCGCCGAGACAGCGACGACCAGCTGACGCGAAGTGCCGAAGATGGCATAAAGCAATAAAGCAACCGGAGCGGCGTAGAAGGCAGTCTGGGGAGGCATCCCGGCTATCTCAGCATAAGCCATGCCTTCCGGGATCAGCAGCGCCAGCACGGTCAGGCCTGCCAGGACATCACTGCGCAACCAGGTTCGTTCGTACTGTGGCAGCCAGTTTAAGATGGGAAGGAAGCGAGCCAGAACAGATTGGCGGGAAATTTGATTATTTTGAGTGGTCATAAAGTTGCCTCATCATGCGTTGTTGGTTGACTTGCAGGCGTCTCTTCTAGCCAGCGCTGTGCGGCTGCTAACGCTGCACGGGTGCTGGCGCCGATAGCGGTTGTCGCAACAAATACGTTTTCTGGCCCCAGGAGTTCTGCAGTCGTTGCAGTGCGATCCAATTGACCCTTTACTTTACGGCTAACCCCGGCCACCATGAGTCTGCCGCCTGCACCCTGGATCTGTTGGGAATAGCGCTCTAGCACGGTGACAAAGGAGCTCCCGATGCCTTCCTGCGCCCGCAAGCGTAGAATCACCACCGGGCGCACGGCGCTGCCGGCTTTGGGAAGAAATTGCTCGACCGTCTCTGCGCCGGCGAAAGTCATGTTTCCATAGATCTGCAGCAGGGTCACCGCGTTGCCAGTAAGCTCCGCAGGGGCGGGTTTTTCGGTAACGCTGCCATCCGAATTAGGGATCATTTGCATAACCCTCACCTCTCTCGACGAGGTGACGAAGAAATAGGCCAGGATGGAGAGCAGCACGCCAAGGAAAACCGCCTGTTGGAGCGGGAGAATTAACGTCAGCACGAGCGTAACCAGCATGACGATGCGTGGAGCCCAACCGGTTGACCAGACATCGGCGATCCGGTCGCTTTTGATGGATTGGAAACCAGCCACGATCAGCAAGCCTGCCATCGCCGGCATCGCTACCAGGCTGACCGCCCGGCTGAAAAGCAGGATCGCTGCCATGACAAGTAAGCCGGAAAATATATTTGCCCAGCGGGATTTGGCGCCTGAGCTGACATTGAGGGCCGTGCCGGACACCGAGCCGCCGATCGGCATACCCTGGAACAGGCTTGCGCCGAGGTTCGCCGCGCCCTGTCCGATGAAATCGCGCGAGCTGTCGGGGTAAGCGCCGTCCGGATTGGGATAGCCTTTGCTGACGCCTGCGCCCTGGATCAACGCAATAATAGCCAGCGCGAGCGCATCCAACCACAGGGCGGGTATCAGCGAGAAATCGGGCAACTTGGGCATCGGTAATGATCCGGGGATCGTGGCGACATCACTCACCTGTTGCACCGAAGACCAACCCAGGATTAAAAGCACAGCAGTACCGATCACCATTCCCAATAACATGGAAAAATTGCGCAGTTTGGTGCGATCCACCAGCAAGATCACCGCCACCGTCAGCAGGCCGATGGCAAGCGTCTGCATATCGATCTGGTTCAGATGGAGCAGCGTATCCACCGCTTTGACGACCTTATTGGAGTATTCGCTCGAATAGCCGGTGAAATCGCCCAATTGCGAAAGGATGACGTTGATGGAGACGCCGGTTAGAAAGCCGATCACCACCGAATTAGAGATGAAGCGCAGCAGGCGACCCAGGCGCAGCAAGCCTGCGATGACCATGATCAGGCCGGTAAGCAGGGCCAGCGTGGTGATGGCAGTATCGCGCGCCTCCCCGGCGCTGTAACCGGCCAGCGCTGAACCGGCCGTGATCGCCAGGGCGCTCGTAGCCGCCACGTTCATGAAGGCTGAACTGCCAAAGAGGGCGCCGAGCGGCGTTCCGACCATGATCGCGTAGAGACCCTGGACCGGGTTTACCCCGGCCAGAACGCTGGAAGCCATGGCATCCGGGATGTTGGCGACGCCGGTCGTCAATCCGGCGATCAGGTCGGCAACCATATTTCCGTGAGTTTTTACAGGTGTTGTAGTCATCAATGATTATCCTGGGTGGTTAAATTGGCATCCTGGTTTTTGGACTGTTTGAGATTAGCCAGTAGAATGTGGACGCTGATCAACAGGATCCACAATGGAAAGACAAGCGGCGCCCATTTCACTAAACCAAGGCTCAATAGAAGCAACAGCGCCAGGATGAAGCCGACCAATACCATCCAGCGCGCGATAATCCCGGTCCGTAGAGATAGCGTACAAGTGGTCAGCATAAACACACCGGCCATCTTCAGGCTGTATACATTCATGATTTCATACGTGACCAGACGGCCAAATGTGTAGATTTCAGACTCAATCCCCTGGCTGCGGGCCGCTCCATACATGCTGATGGTGCCGGCAGCCACTGCCGCAGAAGCAAACATCATCGCCAAGAAAAGAAGCCCACTGCCGAGAAATACCGTGGCAAAAAAACGGTCCTCCGCCTGACCCAGGCGGTCGCGCACCACCCCGATGAACCACAGGAAAGCAATCCCGGCGAACGGAACCAGGTTCAAGGCCAGGTTAACCGCGCTCCCCTTGGTTTGAAACCAGCCGCCTTCATCTTGAGGAACAGGAGGGACCGAAAACCAAATCAGCACCAGGCTGGTGATCATCAGGATTGAGAACAGGATTCCCGCGACCGCGGCGGCGCGCGGCGTTGTCAACCTATCCTTTGTCGCACTAAACTTTGGAGTCATTGCTACCTCCTATTTCGTCATCATGTCGGGCGAGCTGTTCGCTCGCCTGGACCGGTTGACTGTAGATACTCGTAGGGATATACCTCTAGTTGCTCTTTAACAACATACCTCTGAAAGGTGTGAAAATCAGCCGAACTATGGCACACTAGACGAATGCGATGGAGGTGAGCCATGACAATCAAAACCAGTCCACACGA
>JAYRNN010000270.1:0-6166 GCA_041912175.1 Anaerolineales bacterium
AGCTGGCCGGCGAGATTGACGCAGTCGGCAGCGCAGTCAGAAGGTTTAAACCAGGATTTCGTTCTATGATCCAACAGGAGCATTTACCCCGCTATATTTCTCTTGCCGTAACGCCTCCAAGCGCAGCGCCTCGGGGAATAATGCCTTATAAATATGGCAGTTGGGCGAGCGGAGGTCATAACGACCGGTCGCGCGGAAGGTCTCCAAGGGGCAACCGCCGGCGCACCAGTTTTTCCATTCGCAATCGCGACAGCCGATTTTCTCAGCGACCGGCAAGTTCTGCAAGCCTTCCCTTTCCGCTCGGATCACTGTCAGTGGGTCGGCGTCCGTGAAGTCAGCGACAGGCTGGTGCAACAACATCTGGCACTTGGCCGCCTTGCCGTCCGGCATGAACACCAGGTAGTTCTGCCCCACTCCGCAGGTGTGGGTATGAACGACCGAAAGGTCGGCGCGGTCGATTATCCCGCTGAGCAAGCTACGTCGGGGCAAGTTTTCTTCGATCACCTTGAAAGCGGCCAACATCCCTTGGATGATTTTTTGCTCATCCAGGAGCAGGTCGGCGCGAGCGGTAGAATATTGGTTGGCGCGATAGAAGTTCAGGCTGAAAGGCAGGTCATGGGCCAGGATCCAGCGTATCACCTCTGGCAAGTCGTCCGCGCTGCGACTGCTGATCGTCACCGAGATTGTCGGGGTCAGCCCGAGCGATTGGGACAGCTCGATCGCCTCGACGACATCCTGGAACGAACCGCGCCCCCCGGCATAGCGCCGCTGGGCATCATGGGCCGGCCCGATTCCATCCAGCGAGATCATCAGACGCAGAGCGAGCGAGCGCATCTGCATGACCATGCTTTCCGTAAGTAGCGTGCCGTTGCTCAACACCACGCCTGCCAGCTCGATCCCGGCGCGCTTTGACTGCTCCTGGGCATAGCGATGCAGCGCGACGAGCAGCTCAAAGCGCAGCAGCGGCTCGCCGCCGGCGTACTTGAGCTTCAGGCGCGTGAAATGGTTGGCTGTTGCCGAACGCAGGGCCGCGTCAATCACGGCGCGCCCGGTTTCGAGCGACATATCCTCCCGCGCATGCGGCAGGTAACAGTAATCACAGCGCAGGTTGCACCGGTCGGTCAGGTGCAGCCAGGCTGTCAGGGTTGGAGGCAGCTTTTCGGCCGTCCGGCAGGCGCCGTCCGTCGATGCACAGGCGCAATCATTCAAGGCGAGGCTCTCTCCAGTGCAAGCACAATCATTCTCTACTCCGGCTGAATAGAGTAACGATTCTATATTCATTTCTTCCTCCCCATAACCTTGCTTGACCTCGTGGCCAAACTCAAGATAATATCACATTAATCTTACCATGATCTCACATTGATTATACAAAACAAAATTTTAAATGTCAATAGGGCTTTGGATAATTTAGGGGTTTTAACCTGGATTTAACCTAGAGCACATCAATTTGCCGAATAAATAATAAGAACGGGCTGTCCAAGTGCACTTTTTGAACAGCCCGTAAACACACTGGTTTAGCCAGCCATCTGGGCGACGCTCAGATGGCTGGTTGCAGCGGGATTATCCGGCGATTAACGCTCGATTGACCATCATCTGCCGTAGCTGTGAACCCGGTTTGGCCGCCAGGTCATATTCCGCTTCGACCTCGGCTAAGTATTCGACAAAAAGGTCCAGGTTACGCGGTCGCATCACTTTCAGACGGTCGAAGATCTGCTGTTTGACCAGGCGTAAGTCGCGGTATTCCAGTCCATACAGCGAGCTGTTCTCCAGGCCAAGGAAATATTCGCGTGCCAGCTGGCGATAGAGGTCTTTTTGTCTCTCAGTGGCAGGGAGTTTCTCCGAGATGCGCGCCTTCCACACCTTTTCATCCTGTTTTAATTTATAGATTTCGTGGCCTTTTAAGACGTGCAGCTTGCCTAACTGGGAGGAGAGCAACGGTTGGTATTTTGACTCGTTAAAGATGGTTGGCTTCGATTTTCCGATGGGCAGCTCGTATTTTTCCAACAGCGGCTCGACCTGACCCAGAGCCTGCGCCTGGATCGTTTTGCCTTCTTCGCCGCCAGCGTAATGGCCCAGCCAGGCCAGGTTCACCAGCGCGTCGACCTGGCGGTAGAGGATACCTGCCCCGCCTGCCAACCGGGCTCCTTCTTCCAGTGCGTTCTGACTTTCCTTGATCCACTTATCTTTATTGAATATGGGTAGCGCTTCCTCGCTGATCAAGCGCACCGCATCGCGCTGGGCGCAGCCGATCTCGATCAGCGCTTCGACCTGGCGAGAGATCTCGCCCTGGTTTTCCGCATGCTCCAGGGCTTCCTCGGCCATTTCTTTAGCATTATTGAGCATGTTAACCCGGCTCCTGGTAGCGGCGCCGGTCAAAATGCCGCTCTGCCGGCGGGTCGCCTCCGCCAGGGCAGTCAGCGCCATGCCCGCACCGCGCATATGCATCATCGCCCGGAACAAATTAAGCGCCTTGGTGGCATTATCGATCGCTTCGCTATAACGTGCTTCAAATGTGTCGATATTCGCCAGCGTATTCAAACTGTAAGCTACCTGGATGCCTAATCCCAGGTCACGGCGCATTTCGAGCGCATTTTCAACCAGCGAGCGCGCATCTGTCCATTCGCCTTTTAGAGCCAGGGCAAAGCCCAGGTCGTTGTCCACCGTGGCCATTTCGATTTTTAAATCAACTTCACGCAAAATGATCGCCGCTCTCCGGTAGGAATTGACCGCCTCGCCGATGGCGCCTTGGACGCGATCGGCGTAGGCGTGCACGCGGCAGGCGAACGCCAGCATCGTCTGCGCCAGCCAGTGCAAGGGGATGTCTTGGTCAGCCATACGCTCCAAATCGCCGATCAACTGGCGTAGTTCTATGAGTGCACTTTGGGTATCCGAAGCGATCAAGGCATAGGCTTTCCATACCAGGAGCATGGCTTTTTTGATTGGGTGCTGCAAATCTTTGGCGAAGCTCGCCTCCAGGCGTTGGGCTTCAGCAAGCACCTTCCGGTTGTCGCCTTTCGCCCAGGCATATTTGACCGGGCTGAGACGCAGCGACCAGTTCACCAGGTCGATATAATCTTCCGGTAACTCATTGCCCGGGGAATTTTGCGCTTCGCGCAGAAAGGCCAGGAACTCGATCTGCAACTGGCGGCTCAAGATCAGCTCGTTTGCGATCGTAGCTTCGTGGTCGTAGCGGAACCAGCGCCGGTAGCCTTTGAGCGGATCAACGTGCAGGCGATAGTAGAGCAGCGCCAGCAGGATATCCGTCCTACGGGCAATCTCGTCGTTGAGCGCTTCGTAATCGATCTCACCCCGGCCGCCTACCTGGATGGCGCCGTACAATTCCGCCAGCGTCCGGCGCACCCCAACGAAACGTTCTTCATAACACTCGATGACGCGTTCGTAAATGACCTGCCTCTCGTGCTGCCCATGCAGACCGCTAAAAGCCTGCTCCTGTAATAAGCTGTACATTTCATCGTGCAGGAAATAGGTTAGCTTATCTTCTTTCTGTTCATTCAGGCGGCGTAATTTGACGAATGACAGCTTCTCGAGCTGCTGCAAATACTGCCTGGCCTCGGTTGGGTTCATGTCAAGCGCCTTACGTAGGATTTCGAGATCGATCCCTTTGGTGGTTAAGGCCATACAGCGCAGCACCTGGCCCAGGCCGGGGATATTGAGCAAGCGTTCCAGGATTTTGTTTTGGAAGCGGAGCTGGACGCTCTCGCCCGGCTCGCTGCTGACTTCGGCAAACAATGGCGCCAGCACCCCGCCGCTGCTCAAATAATCCGCCAGCAGGGCCAGCCGGATCGGTCGCCCACCGGAGAGGGTATAGGCCTGCTTTTTTTCTTGATCGGATAGGCTCTCCAAACGGACCGCAACTTCGGGCGCTCGATTCAGGCGCGCCATTTCCGCGGCGGCTGAGAAATACTGCTGGCTTTCCGCTTCGTCAAATTCCGCGACCGGGATCTTTACCAGCTCGATCGCTGCCGGCAGTTCGCGGAACAATTCGTCTGCTTGCGGGCGCCCAGCCGCAACCATAATCACTTGCTCCATCCCGGCCAGCTCCCCCACCAGCCATTGCCAGGCTTCGGCCGCATCGGGAACTCCTTCCAGATGGCCGGCCGCATAAACAAAGCGCTCGATCGTGTCAAGCAGGATGAGCACGCGTTGTTTTTGTGAATAGTTTTGTAAATCGTCTACAAAAGAGCGCAGCGCCTTTTCTTGCTGTTCTTCAATTTTCATGGCTTCGCCGGAAAGTTTAAATCGCTCCAGCGCTTTGGAATCCCGCTCGTACAGGCGAAACAGCTCTGGCAAAGGCCGCAGACTTTCATAGATCGCCTGCGTCAGCTCATATGGTGTATGGTAAAGCAGGTGGTAAGCGTCTACCGGAGAGCCGCCGGCTTTAACGTTTGAATTATCCTTGCAGCGGGCGATGATTTCGGTCAGCAAACGCGTCTTGCCAATCCCACCCGGGCCGCAAAGATAAATGATACGCGGTTGACTGCAGTCTGGATCCTGGATGCAATCCATAATCTGTTTTAAGATTGACGCCCGACCGACCAGCTCGGGGGTTGCGTACGCGCCTTGCAGGGTCATTTGCCATTCGCTGATCATGTTTTCCTCCAGTTCACGCCTGCGCTTCTTTTGGCAGGGCGGCTGCGCATGCCTCCCAGGCCCGTGCGCTTTCTAATATATTTTTATAAGGCAGGGCAAGCGCCTCGTAATCGCTCTGGTAGCGGGGATATTTTTCAGCATACCCGGAATAAATCCGGTAAGCGGCGCAGTTCAACCCAAGCCAGAGCCCATTTTGGTTGCGTTTAAGATAGTTGTTTAGCACGATGCGCAGCGAGCCGTCGATTCGAAAACCATCATCTACCCAATAGAACAGGTTGGTTTTAAGCAGCTCATCGCGCAATTGGCGTACCGGCACCGGCAGCGCCTCGAGCGGCCGGGTTGGACGATTAGACTTGATCCGGTAATATTCCTTGACGATCACATCCATTTCATTTTCGCGGAATACCTCCAGGACGCTCAAGGCTTCGAACGATTCGCGCAGGCGCTGGCGGTTCAGCTCAGGCGGCGCCGCTCCCAGCAGATAGTCAACAATGCTGTCCAGCTCCTGGACGGGATCATGAGCCTGCAGCAGCAAATAACCGACCAATGGGCTGCCGCCGCCCAGGGCAGTAAGCCGCTCGGAATCAAGATCAGAAACAGGCGGGTAAGCGCGCATTAAGTCTTCCAGGTTCTGCTTGGGCAGCTCCTCGACTGTGCATTCGACTAACCGGGTCCGAAAGATCGGCGAAACAAAAGGGTAAGGTCGTCCCCTACCGGTCATGACGAATAAAGTATTCGGGAGATCCGCCAGCGGCGCCAGGAAGTTTTCTTCAACTGCCTCTACAAATTCCCAAGCCGCCTCGTAAACCGCGTCCAGGATGATCACCAAAACTTTCGACTGGGTGAATATGGGTTGGACGCCGCCAATTAGCGCCCGCCTGGCCTCGACCAGGCTGGCATCCCTTGGAGCCGCGATGCCTAGCTTCTGGCAGACCCATTTCATTAGCTCGAGGCATGTATTTTCTGTTGAAGAGTCTTGTACGACGATGCATTCATTTTCCCGGAGATCATCGCGGTACTCACGCGGCAGAGGGTAAAAAGCCAGGTACAGCGTCACCGCTTTGAGATCGTTCAAAGCTGTGCGATTTAAATGGAAAGCCAGCCAGGTCTTCCCTAAGCCGCGCTCGCCGCGGAATACGATTGCTTTGGGGCCTTGCTGTTTCCCGCCGGGGTTCTGTAACTGGCGCACAGCGTCCGTTACCAGGCCGACCTCGCCATGGCGGTCGACGAATTTTTCCTTCGTATAGGGTGGTAAAATCATGTTTCCTCCCGTATGTGCATCCGCATCATTTAAGGGATAACCGCTCCCTGCGATATTGGCGGTCAGCCAGCTCCAGGTCTTCCGGTTCCAAATAGCCGTGCGCGTCCCGGCTGCGCGCCATGAAATTATCCAGCGCTTTTCCGGCGAGAACGATCGCCTCGCGCGGCAGCGGCTGGGCGTATTGGGCAATCAGCGTCTCCACATCCCGCAGCGCCGGGCTGCTGAGCGCATCCAGGCTGCCGAATTTGCCCTGGCTGGCGACGTACACCCTGCGGCGCAGGATCTCCGCCAGCT
>JAYRNN010000271.1:0-7908 GCA_041912175.1 Anaerolineales bacterium
ACTTCCGCTCGGTTCAGTTCGCGTTTGCTCATGGTTAGTAGTTCGTCCACTTTGTGTCCCTTTCGAAGGGGACATTTTAACTTTGGTAAAAGGGGACTCTACTACTTTGGGCTAACAGCTCCTCCATTTGAATTGACAAATGGTCATCGGGTGGTTATAATATAGAACAAATGTTTCATTTTGTCGAGATTGGTTTGTTTGCGAAAACAAGGAAATCAAAATGGAAATTGGGCGCAATTATATAATTCCCTGTGCTCTTCTTACCGGGCTAATCTTCGCTTATTTTTTATACCAGTTAACAGGACATTTAGAATATCCTGCAACCTTGCAAACGACAACAGGGTGGGATGCGATGCAGTCTCCGCAGGATCAATCAACGAAAATGAAGCCAAAATTTGCTTTGTTAATTGAGGTCGCGGATGCGATCCTCTCAATTGCTGAAAAACCAAAGCAGGATTCTCCACAAGTCTTAAAAGCTGATCAAGAATCATCAATTGTTGAGAGTGAATCGGCTGCGATTTCGGTGAAACCAGAAGGGGAATGTGAGATTAGCCAGCGTTACCCAGGGAAAATTACCCAATGGTGTGGTTTGATCACCAAGTATGCAAACCAGAGAAACATCGATCCTGACCTGCTGGCAGCACTGATTTGGCTCGAGAGTGGCGGAAACCCACAAGCCTATTCGCGAAGCGGGGCTGTAGGTTTGATGCAGGTTATGCCAAACGATGGCTTGGCAGCCTCCTTCCAATGCCCAAATGGACCTTGTTTTGCCAATCGTCCAAGTATCAAGCAATTGGAAGATCCTGAATTCAATGTATCCTATGGTAGTAAGATGTTATCTGGCTTGATTTCAAAGCGTGGCGGCCTACGTGAAGCCTTAAAATCTTATGGGCCGATTGGCGTTGGGTATTCATATGCCGATAAAGTTTTAGGCATCTATCACCAATATGAAGATTGATAATTCATCGCTGCATCAATTTTCTCAGGATTAGTCGGATTTTGCAAATTTGCCTAATGGTCCTGTTGGACTCAACCATGTCCTTAATTCAGCATAAGGAATCAAAACACTTTGTGGGCCAGCCGCGTAGGCGCCAACCTGGTATTCTTCAAATGTGATCAGCAAGCCTGCAGGCGTAGTATTCCAGGTCCGATAATTATCAAGGGTTGGCGCTGCGCCCAGGTTAATTTGATCGGGGAACAGTCCTTCCCGTTGACTAAGTTCCTTCTTGACTCGATCGGCGATAATTCTCAAATAATCACTGTCATTACGAAACAAGTCTGCCAGCGCGAGCGCTTTGCCATTCGAGATATCGTAATTTATTGACGCATGACTGGCCGAAGGGTGGGCGCCGCCGCTATATTGGCTGCTTTGAAACAAGATGCTGAGAATTTCAGCGCCGCCATTGAAAGTCGCTTGGATCCCCGGGTAAATCGCCGGGGCAGATTGAAAATTTTCTGCCTCCTGGCCCAGCGACCAGGTAGGGTTGGATGGTACGGAATAATTTGCTGCCATGAAACCATTCAAGTTTTCAGGCATAGATCTTTGAACGATATCGAGAAATAAATTCATTTCGATATTGATCCAATTTTGAATTTCTGCATCGAGCGCATCCAGGCGCTGATCATGATCGCCCTCGATTACCGGATAGATCAGTTGCATTAGATAGCGGCCATTTTCTTTATTGCCATTCAGTGTTTGCGGCGTTAACGTCCAGTCTAGGTCCTTTTTGCCAGTAGATTTAGAAAGCAACGGTAAATTCACGCGTGATTGTTGGGTCGGGGTTGGCGTCGGGAGGTCCGTCGGAGTCGCGGATGGCAAGACCGCACTTTGAGTTGCCGTTTCATTAACAAACTGAGGAAGTACCTTATAAACAGAGCTGGTCGCGGTTGGCAGACTCGGCTTCCAGGCAAACGGCAAATAATATTGTTTCTGACACCCGGAGATGAAGATACTAAAAGCGAATAATAAGTTGAACCAAAATCGGAAACGGATCATTTATAGCTCCCATGAAATTCCGATGGTTTGATCGTTAAATTTCCATACCGATCCTATCTGTCCTAATTTACTGTCTCTGATGATTCTATCGTATTTCTCAGGATACAGGAGATCATGATCGCGATTGTTCCCGGTAGGTTGACCGGTTTCAAAATATAAGCGCGTCTTAGGTTCCATCCATTCACCATAATCAGGTTCCAGTACAGCAGTCAGGAACTCATCGACCGCGTTATCAAAAGACAATATCAACATGTTCGATGTCATAAACTCGGCTCGAGGAGCGTTTAATAGCCATTCTCTAATAATTGGAAGGTAGATCTGCCGGTCAATCGCGACCCTTTCATTTATTGTTTTCCTGTACATTGCTTCGACTTCTGTGCTATTTGCTAAACAAGTATGGCAAATGCGACAAACGTGGCGCGCTAAAGGTCGTTCTTCACCGGTGGGGTTCGATATCCAAATCTGAATCCAGCGTTGATAGATATGCAATTTCTCGTGTTGCCATGGCCAAAAATGCCTGGAGCAGATTTGGCATTCTGGATATAAGGAAAGGGCGATTTTTTGGGTTGTTTTTCGCTGGGCTCCTGCGACAGATTTGCCACATGCAGGGCAATGCCTTCCTGGAAAATCGTGTCGGCGGCCAGTGAAGCCGCAAGCGCATTCCAGGTCAGGGAGGAAAAGATATAATCCGGCAATCAGTACTCCAAAAATGCTCAGACCGATAAGGAGCCGATATTGTGTATGAGTCCTCTGCCAAGAATTCGCTGTTTCCATCAACCATCGCTCATCAAGAATACCGAGTCCCTGGTAAAGCTTGCTGGCATCGGCGGTCTCCAAAGCCAAACGGATATTCTGATAGAGCTTCCCTTTTCCTAATCGTGCCTGCAAGTACTTAAATATCAACGAATAGGATTGGTAATCCTCAGTCTCATGCCCGGTTATTGAGAAATTTGCAGACATGATTGAATGCGGCTCATAACTTCTGCTGATATAAGACGCTAATCCTTCAGTAAACCAGCGCGGAAAAGTGTTCTCTGCTAACGGGTACTTTTCAGTCAGGTATGAATTTACATAAGCATGCACCAATTCGTGTGAAACCGTTTTTGGCAGAGACTGCGATTGCAGGGCGTTTTCGAGCCAGCCGGCATTGGGCAGCTTTAGAATGGCGATATAGCGAGATAAAATGGTAACCCCCACAATCTGATGATTACGAAATGCCTGCGCAATAACATCCGGCATTTCATCCCGAGAGGAATAGGTTCTCAAAAACACCCACCCATCAGGCGGCGGCAAACCGATTTCATCGCGGAGTTTTATGATCGCCGGGTCCATCGATGTATTGAAGGCAATTCGTTCGATGGCGGCTGGTTGCGAAATAGTACTTTCTTGGCCTGTGAAAATCAGAAATAACCGGATTAGCGTTTGAAGCCTGCTGATTTCCTCATTGCCATTATCCGGTTTGATTGAATTAATACAATCATTCACCTGGGAATAATTAGCGACCGCGACCCTCAACTCTTCTAGATTGGTGATGATCGGATTGGCCAGTTGATCGGCAATTGATTCACGATGAAGATAGCGATCGATAAGCGCTGCGCATGAAGAAAATTCTGTTGGTTGCGGCTGCAACCAGGGCAAATATGGTGGATTAAGATCAGGGGAAACGATCGGAAGGAACAAGAATATGAAAATTAACCAATTGAGCGATTTGTCATGCTCGGTGTTGGATTTTCGAGGGCGTGGACTATGATCGAAAGAATTGATCATCGCTACATCAACAAAGATGCCTAAAGTGCGATTTTAAAGCAGATTAATAAATAAAGACGTCCTTTGGACGCCTTTATTGTAATAGATATTTCTTGGATTAGCCGAAGATCAAGGTGTAAAGCGATTGCACTGAACGTCGTCGGTTCTAGCATTCTTCAAGCAGAGCACGACGGATGTTTCCGTCCGAAGTTGTTTCGGTAGTCGGAAGATTCTCTTACCGACTCCGTTCTTGTTTGTCTTCAAGGTGCCAACCTTGAACTGAGTTTTGACGCCATCTTCGGAGCGTATGCGGACAAAGTAAGAGCTTCCTTTCGGATAACCAAAGGTGGCGACTTCATAGGTGAACGGATAGCCAGCGCCTACAGCTTTAACAGTGAAGTCGGGGCCTTTACCAGTAGCTGTTGCGGTTGTGGTGGCATTTGATGTGGCGGAAGTTGTGCCAGGGATACACAGGCGCTGCCCAACAAAGATTTGGTAGGGTTCCTTGAGATCATTTGCAGAAGCCAATTCCTGAACGGTGACATTGTATTTCAGGGCGATTGATGAAAGCGTTTCCCCTGATGCAACCGAATGGTAGGTTGAACATGTTACCGCTAGTCCAACTGCACTGGCTCCTTGCTGAGGCAGCATAACAGCCAGGAGCGCCACCACCAACAAGACACTGATAGCGATCAGCGCTGTCGGGTGGGTGGTTTTTTTGCTAATATTTAACATCGTACGAACTCCTTTTTATTTTCTGGTTTGCCATTAATTTTAAGTATAGCACGTTTTTTTGGGTTTTTGACGATTAACCAACTTCGGGAAGATCTTACAAGCCAACCTCTAACTCCTTCTTAATGAATTGAGTGTGATAGAGCTGAGCATACAATCCGTTCAATTCTAATAACTCAAAATGCGTTCCCCTTTCTACGATTTGGCCTCTATCGATCACCAGGATCAGGTCGGCTGCCAGGATTGTACTCAAGCGATGAGCGATAACGATACTGGTGCGTCCTGCCATTACATGCTTGAGGGCGTCTTGTATCAATGCTTCGGACTCGCTATCCAGGTGACTGGTGGCCTCATCTAACACAAGGATACGTGGATTTTTCAAGATAACGCGCGCCAGGGCAAGGCGCTGCTTTTCGCCTCCGCTTAGACGATAACCTCGTTCACCGACGATGGTGTCATATCCATCCGGTAACCCCAGGATGAAGTCATGGATATTCGCCGCCTGGGCAGCGGTGAAAAGTTCATCCTCCGTTCCGTCAAACTTCGCATAGAGAAGGTTGGTGCGGATCGTATCGTGAAAAAGATGGGTTTCTTGGGTGACCATGCCGATCTGGGCGCTTAGCGAAGCTAAAGTGACCTCGCGCAGGTCATAGCCATCAATCGTAATCCGGCCACTGGTAGGGTCATAAAGGCGTGGTATCAAATAAGTAAGAGTAGTTTTCCCTGCCCCGCTGGGTCCGACCAAAGCTGCCAGTTTCCCGGCCTCCACATGGAAGCAAATGTCCTCCAATGCAATTGGCCTTGCTTGACTCAAATGCGCTTCGTCATCCTGCCTCGCCTTGTCCGTTGTTTTTCCACTATCGCCTCCGGATAATGCAGCAGTTACATTTTGCATTTGTCCATATCGTCGTACCTGGCTGAGTTGTTGCGTCCCCTCGGATTGATAAGTAAAAGTGACGTGGTCAAAGACGAGCTCCCCGTGGGTATCCTTGAGATCGACTGCGCCTGGCTTTTCCAGGATGTCTTGAGGAAGGTCGATCACCTCAAAGACGCGTTCAAAGCTAACTACGGACGTCGCAAAAGCCACCGGAGCATTCGCTAAGCCCTGGAGTGCGCCATACAGGCTGGTTAAATAAGCACCGAAAGCAACAATTGTCCCTACTGTAAAAACGTCTCGCATCACGAGAAAACCGCCGATCCCATAAACCAGGGCAGTTCCGATTGCTCCCACCAACCCAATGATTACGAAAAATTGAGTGCTTACCACTGCTTGGCGGATGCCGGCTTCGCGTACCATGGCTGCCCGATCTTTAAATCGTTGGATCTCTGTATCAATCCGCCCAAATAATTTAACCAGCAGCGCGCCGCTGATGTTGAGTGTTTCGTTCATCATGGCGTTCATCTGAGCGTTATAGTCCATCTGCTGGCGGGCGATATCTCGTAATTGTGTACCCATGCGCCGGGCTGCCAGAATAAAAAGCGGCATAATCACGACGCTGATGATTGTCAGCCGCCATTCCAATCGCAGCATCACGACCAGTAGTGCGATCGTCTGGATAATATTGGTGATGATCCCAACCAGGGTATTGCTGATCGCGTTTTGCGCGCCGACAACGTCATTGTTGAGCCGGCTCATTAATTCGCCTACTTTGGTGTTTGTAAAGAAACGTAGAGACATCCGTTGTAGGTGAGTATATAAACTAACGCGTAAATCAAATATCACCCCCTCGCCAACTTGAGAATTCAACCTGCGTTGGATCACGTTGAAAAAACCCGTAAATAACGGAATCAACAGCAAAGCGATCGCCAACCCGATCAAACTTTTGACATCTTTTGATGGGATTGTCTGGTCGATTAAACGGCGAAAAATCAAAGGCCCGACCAGACCCAAGCCAGTCGTAATCAAGATCATGCCCAGCATGCCGAGGATTCTCCAACGATGCGGGCGTGCGTATGCCAATACCCGCAGTAAGAGTTCACGGGTTACTTTAGGTTTTTCGTCTGGTGAAGATAATACATTCCACCAGCCGCCATGAAATGCCATTTGATCGCCTCCATCTCAAAACAAAAATGCAGTTGAGGGTGCAACCTGGTTGCATCCCCAACTGCATTTTTGTTGTCACAAATTATACACCTTATTTTTGGCCCCCTATCTTTGCCTGGATCAAGCCTCTGTATAAGGCCCTTTAACCACCATCACAGAGCAATTGGCATAGTGAACCAGTTTGCGAGAAACACTGCCTAATAACCAGCTGCGCATTTCGCTCAACCCGCGTGATCCGGCAAGGATCAGATCTATCTGGTTGTCTTTCACATATTGTATGATTTCTGTAGCTGCGTCGCCGCGCAGCAATACTGTGTGGATTTTCCTGCCTGAGCGCGCATTAAGATATTTTTTGGTCTGCTCGAGTAAGCTCTTACCAATGTCTTCTTCTTCCTTAAGCCATCCTCGTTCAGCGTCTTGGTCTAGAGGAATGGGCGGTAGAATATCGGGTCCAATTGGCCAGGAACGGGCGATCAGATCAGGAGAAGGTGGCGGGGGTAAGACGTGCATCACATGGACTTCGGTGCCTGTTGGGAGTGGAAAATGTTCATAGGTGGAAGGTAGGTCCGCTTCCTGCGAGGCGGTGTAATCGGCGCCGGCCAGATATTCTAAAGCTTTTTGACTTGATGACGAACCATCTGTAACGAAGAGAAGTCGATTGAGCCCGCGATATGGGGCCCGCACGACGAGAACAGGTTCACGGGCATATTCTACAATTTGTTGCGCGACCCCTCCCAGGAGAATGCCTAATGTGTGGCGCAGTCCTTTAGCGCCTGCGACGATCAGGTCAGGATGATTTTTCTCAGCAAACTGAATGATATTTTCTGCCGGGTTTCCCACAATCAATTCTGTTTTAGAATTGAGGCCTTTTTCCTTTAATATTTCATCCGCCTGATCCAAAGCGGCCTCCAGGATTGCATGATTTGATGAGTCGCGTGGGATAAGCACGCCCACAATTGAAACATTGCTTTTTTCCATCAGGGGCATGTCGCGCAAAAGATCAATAGCAGCCAATGAATGTTGGGAGCCATCAAAAGCCAATAAAATGTTCAATGGTCTATGTTTGCTTGTTGCCTGCATGTCACACCTCCTGATAAATAGTGTACAGTAATCTCGTGTGCGAGTCAATGCGCAGATGGTATAATATATATTTGTCAGATAATTCACAATAAAATCTCATTTTAGGCGAAGGTGGAATATGCAAAAGCAAAGGTTTTTTTCGATTTTAGGTATTCTTCTGGTGATCGCCGGCTTAGCCGCGTGTGGAGGAGGGCAGTCAACGCCGGTAACCCAAACCGCGGATGGTCAGACTTTGGAGCGACCAGCTCCGCCTTCTGAATATGCTAAAATGAAAAGTCCTAAACCTTCCGATTCGGACCTGGCCGAAGGC
>JAYRNN010000272.1:0-14058 GCA_041912175.1 Anaerolineales bacterium
AAGGCAGAAGCAAATGCTCTCGTCGTCTCACCGGACGAAACCGTCTATCACGCTCTGATGTTGATGGCCAACCACAACGTCGGGGCAGTCATGGTGGTCGAAGATGGGCAGATGGTGGGCATTTTTACCGAGCGTGACTATGCTCGCAAAATCATCTTAATGGGCCGCTGCTCGCTCGACACAAAAATTAGTGAGATCATGACCCGTGAAATGATCACAATCCACCCTGAAACCAGCCTGGAAGAGTGCATGGCCTTGATGACCAAATGGCATATCCGCCATTTGCCCATCCTGCTAGAAGGCCGCCTGATTGGGATCGTTTCCATGCGCGATGTGGTCCAAGCGATCATCTCGAAGAAGGAAGAGACCATCCAGGATTTGGAAAAGTACATTCTGGGTCAGGGTTATACCCGTTAAGTTTCCGGACGGAATGCAAAATACCCTTCTTCTGGGTTTTGGAAACGCTGACCGGCAAGATGATGGTGTAGCCTGGCACATCCTTGTGCGCCTGGCGAATCTTCTTGGCCGGTCAGCGCCGGATGAATTGGGAGAAGGCTTTGAATTCGAGGGGGAACCAATCGAATTTTTATTTGCGCTTCAATTAACCCCCGAATTGGCCGAAACAGCCGCAGCCTTTGAACGGGTTTGTTTTATCGACGCCCACACAGGCAACTTGCCAAATGATTTACAAATTGTGCCCTTGCAGGCGAATTTTCAGAATTCACCTTTTACCCACCACATGACGCCAGAGACTCTCCTGGCATTTATCCAAGCGCTGTATCACATCCAACCGCAAGCAATTTTAGTCTCTGTTCGGGGTTATGAGTTCGGATTCGAACGTGAGCTCTCTCCCCAAACTTCTGCCCTGGCCGATCAAGCTGTAACCGTTATAAGCCAATGGCTACAATAACCATAAACGGAAACACAGTCCAGGTGACAGAAGGCACAACCGTTTTGCGTGCCGCAGAACAAGTCGGGATTGTCATCCCGACATTATGCGACCACCCCGATCTTCACCCCTACGGTGGCTGCCGGTTATGTGTGGTGGAAGTGCAAGGTGCGCGTTACCCGATGGCTGCCTGCGCATTGCCTGCTAGCCACGGTATGGTAATTACAACCGAAAGCAGGGCTCTAACGCGCTACAGGAAGGCGATCCTTTCATTAATATTATCTACATATCACGATTCGGGTTATCCTACCTCTCAGAAAGAAACCCAACTGATGCACTGGGTGCGCCATTACCGGTTAAGGCCAAAGCAGCAGATGGCCCCAGCTCCACGCTTCCCGGTAAATAATGACCCGAACCCGTTCATTTGGGTCGACCTGAATAAATGTATTTTATGCACACGCTGCGTCCGGGCTTGTGCAGAAGTGCAAGGACGGTTTGTTTGGGGATTGGCCGAACGCGGTATGAACACGCACATTATCGCCGGCGCAGACACCGATTTGATCTCCGCCGCCTGTGAATCCTGTGGCGCTTGTGTGGCTTATTGTCCCACCGGTGCGCTAGACAACAAGATGAGTATGCGCGCTGGGGGCCCAGACAAACTGGTCGCCACCACGTGTACCTACTGTGGGGTCGGCTGTCAATTTGATTTGAACGTTAAGAACGATCGCGTTATTCGGGTGACCTCGAACCCTGCGGCGGCGGTAAACGGCATGCACCTTTGTGTCAAAGGTCGCTATGGTTATGATTTCATCCATCATCCAGATCGTTTGCTCAAACCACGCGTGCGGCGCTATTTGCTGGATGGCAGCCCGCGTCCGTCCAATCGCGGCGAATGGGTCGAAGTCGACTGGGATACCGCGCTGGACATTACAGCTCGGAAGCTGGCGCACACTCGCGATACATACGGCAGCGATAGCCTGGGTGTTTTAACCTCCGCTAAGTGCCTGAATGAAGAAAATTACTTGATGAACAAGTTCGCAAGACAGGCCCTGGGGACCAACAACATCGATCACTGCGCCCGTCTCTGACACTCCAGCACCGTGGCCGGTCTGGCCGCTTCATATGGTTCTGGCGCTATGACGACTTCCATGGATGACATCGCCCAATATGCAAAATCGATGCTCGTAATTGGTTCCAATACCACCGAACAGCACCCAGTATTTGGCTCTATGATCCGTCAAGCCGTCGAACAACGCGGCGTTCGGCTTGTCGTCGCCGATCCACGTAAGATTGATCTGACCGATTTTGCTTGCCTGCATTTACGCCAACGACCTGGAACCGATGTCGCCTTACTCAATGGCCTGATGTACATCATCCTGGAAAAAGACTGGCAAGATAAAGAATTCATCGCCAACCGCACAGAAGGCTTTGAAGAATTCAAATCTACAATCGCTCAATATCCACCCGATGTCGTCGCAAAGATCACCCGCATCCCTGCCGAGAAGCTCTACCTGGCCGCCGAAATCCTGGCTTCCAACAAACCGATGGCGGTCATGTGGGCCATGGGCATTACGCAGCACATCGTCGGGGTGCGCAATGTGATGGATTTGGCGAATTTACAAATGTTGCTCGGTAATATTGGCATCCCTGGCGGAGGCGTCAACCCACTGCGTGGCCAGAATAATGTCCAGGGCGCTTGTGACATGGGGGGGCTTCCAAATGTCTACCCCGGTTACCAGGCTGTGACATCTGACGAGGCCCGCCAAAAGTTTGAAGCTGCCTGGGGGGCGCCGCTTTCTCCAAAATTGGGGCTAACCGTGACCGAGATGGCGCCCATGGCCGGTGAGGGACGGATTAAAGCGCTGTACATTCTTGGCGAAGATCCCGTGGTGAGCGATCCGGATAGCGCCCATATCCGCCATTGCCTGGAAGCTTGCGATTTTATCGTCTTGCAAGAAATCTTCCCCACTGAAACCTCAAAATTTGCCGACGTACTCTTACCTGGCGTGAGTTTCGCGGAAAAAACGGGCACCTTTACAAATACCGAACGTCGCGTACAAATTGTACGCCAGGCGATCCAACCGCTTGGCCAGGCCCGCCCGGACTGGCAAATCACCGCTGAGCTGGCGCGCCGCGTCTTGGAAATCGGACCGCGCAAGGTTAGCAAAGCGCCTTTTTCAGGGTGGGACTATCCGGACACGAATCAGGTCATGCAAGAAATCGCCGCCCTCACGCCAAGTTACGGCGGCGTCAGCCTCGCACGCCTGGAGGCCGGCGAGCGCCTCCAGTGGCCTATTCCCAGCTCTGGGCGCCCCGGTACGCCGATCTTGCACACCCAAAAGTTTACCCGCGGCCTGGGAAAATTTATGCCGATCGAGCACATTCCTCCTGCCGAAGACCCTGATGATGAATATCCTGTGCTGCTCAGCACCGGGCGCGTCCTTTATCACTGGCATGGCGGTGAGATGACTCGCCGCGCTCAGGGTCTCTTGGAGGTCTATCGCCGAGCTTTGATCGAAGTAAATCCGGAGGATGCGATCAGGCTTGGGCTAAACGGCGGAAAGCATGTTCGCGTCACCTCCCGTCGTGGCAGCATTGAAGCGGAAGCCTGGGTCACCGAAAGAGTCCCACCGGGGATGATTTTTGCAAACTTCCATTTTCCGGACGCGTCGGCCAATGAGCTAACCATCGCCGCATTAGACCCCATTGCAAAAATCCCTGAGTACAAAATCTGTGCAGTCAAGGTCGAAGCGATCTAGTCGTTCAAATGATATAAGGCGTCATCCTTTGGAAGATTTTTTCCAAAACCCCACCTTGAAAGGAGGTTCATTCTTTTGGCAAGCCGGCCCGGTTGGCGTCCTGCTGTCGCATGGCTTTACCGCGACTACGGCTGAGGTAAGACCATTAGCAAAAATTTTATATGAGGCGGGTTACACAGTCAGTGGGCCGCTTTTACCTGGGCATGGCGCCCTCCCTCGCGATGCCAACCAGTATAAATGGCAGGATTGGGCAAGTTGTATTCAAACAACCTACCATCAATTACGCTCGAGCTGCAAAGAGGTTTTCATCGGAGGAGAATCAATGGGGGCATTGCTAGCCCTTTATCAAGCCTCCAGCAGTCCGGAAGCGGCTGGGGTCTTGCTATACGCACCAGCCATCAAGTTCAGATCTTCAATAATCGCCTGGATTGCCCCCATTTTGTCCCCCTTCAAATCTGTGGTAAAAAAACAACCCTCAACTCCTTCAGACGCAGATGCACTCTGGCAAGGCTACACAGTTTATCCCCTAAGAGCCTTAGGTCAGTTGATCCGGCTTCAGAAAGCCACCTTCGCCAGCTTACCAAATGTACGCCAACCCCTCCTGATCATTCAGGGTTTGCTCGACCGCTCGGTTCATCCCGGCGCGCCGGATCTGATCCGAAACAAAATTGGATCCACAGTTACCGAAATTTACCAGCTCGGCGAAAGTGGACACTGTGTAATTCTTGAAAGCGAACGACAAAAAGTTGCCGAAATCACCTTAGGGTTCCTCCGGCGGCATTCACAAATCACATCATCCCTCAACCTGTCTTAATTTCCGGGTGGATCTGCTCGTAATAAAAAGTTGTGGCGAGTTCCCGGGCTTCAGCCGCGCTTTGGGCGCTCAAGGCCCGCTTCGATATTTGAACCGCTTGTTCCATATCGAGCACGCGTAGGACCGCCTTCGCGCGCGGCACACTGCCGGGGTTCATGCTTAACTCGTCTACTCCCAGTCCAACCAGGATAGGGACGGCCAGGGCATCGCCGGCCAATTCGCCGCATACCCCGGTCCATTTTCCATGTTGGTGCGATGCCCGCACAACTTCAGAGATTAACTTTAACACAGCCGGGTGTAGCGCATCCGCCATCCCCGATAGGAGCGGGTTTCCACGTTCCGCAGCCAGGGTATATTGGGTCAAATCGTTGGTCCCGATGCTGAAGAAATCCACGGCCGGCGCGAGCACATGGCTTAGGATCGCCGCAGAAGGGATTTCGACCATGATGCCAAAGTCAACCGGCCATCCATGAGCGACGCCCTCACGCGTCAAATCCTGGTGCGCCTGTTCCAATTGCTGGCGCGCCTGTAATACCTCATCCAGGTTAGCAACCATCGGGAACATGATCCGGAACCGATATGCGTCGCTTGCGCGCAGGATTGCCCGCAATTGCGGTTGGAACAAATCCGGTTTCCGTAGCGATAACCGTAGCGCCCGTACACCGAGGAAAGGATTGGCTTCAGGAGCGAGTTGGATATACGGCAGTTCCTTATCTCCACCCACATCCAGGGTCCGAACGATCATCGGCCAATCATGTCTTCCCGCCTGATTTAACGCAACCCCGATCTCACATAATTTCTCGTACTGTTCGTTCTCATCCGGAGGCGTCGTACGTGTCAAGAAAAGAAATTCGGTGCGTAATAACCCGATGCCTTCTGCTCCATTTTCAGCAGCGGTTTTTGCGTCCATCGCGCTGCCCACATTCGCAACAACCTCCACCCGCCGGCCATCGCGCGTCATCGCCAAAGACTGGCTGAGGGCCTTGAGGTGTTCTCGGTCATCCAACCAGGTTTGCCGGCTCTCTAAAAGCCAGCTTTGCCGTTCCGGGTTGGGATTGATCCAGACCAACCCCTGGGAACCATCCAAACCAACCGGAGTACCGGCGGATAAATTTTCGATCGTGTCGCTGACACCCGAAACCGCTGGGATCCCTAACGCCCGCGCTAGAATCGCGCTGTGCGATGTAGGTCCACCGGCCACCGTCATCAACCCCAAGACCTTCGACATATCCAGTAGTGAGGTCTCCGTTGGCGTGAGCTCGTTGGCAAAAAGGATCACCGGTTCGGGTAAATCCACGCGCACACTTTCACCTTTGCCGGCAAACGCGAATAATACCTGGTTGCCAACGTCCACCACATCCATCGCCCGTTGTCTGAGATAAGGATCATCCAAAGTGCGATAGCTTTCAGCCACCTGAGTCACAGACTGGTTCCAGGAAGCCGCCCCATTTAACTTCTTAGTAAATATTTTTTGTTTTGTGGCCTCTAGAAGGTCGGGATCCTGGAGGATCAATTCGTGCGCGTCAAATATCGCCGCCTGCTCTTCACCAAGGCTGGGGGCAAGCTGTTTGCGGCGCTGCTGGATGGCGCGTTGTGTTTCCCCAAGCGCTCGTTCCAGGCGCGCCCACTCGGCCTGTGGATCCTCGATACGCTCATCCGTGATAACCGGGACGGGCGTCTGGTAACGGTAAAAGGCGCCAAAAGCGACGCCATCAGAGATGGGAACCGCGCGCAGCGTGCCTGGCTCACCGGGCATATCAATCGGCCGTGCATCGACATCCGAGATGATATTCGATAACTCCATTGCGGCTAAAGGCAGTCGCACCGCGCTGACAACGTCGGATTCTACAGCGGGAGTGCTTATCTCGCCAAAACCCCCTTCAATCATCTCAGTAAGTTTTAGCAACGCCTGCTCCGCATCCGGGCCTTGCGCAGTTAATATGACTTCGTGGCCTTGCACTGCGCCAAGGGTCGCGACCGCATTTAAACTTTTCGCAGAGACAGGCCCCTTGCCATTTGTAAAATTCGAGATACGAATATCGGCGCTGAACGATCCGGCTGTCTTCACAAACCTGGCAGCAGGCCTGGCATGTAGACCGTGTAAATTCCGGATCGTCGCCTGGGATCTCAATTCGCTCGTGGGCGCCTGGTTTAGCGCTCCAGTTGGCGCAGGGGTCCCTAATCCTGCATCGGCGCGTTGATCTTGGAGGTCTTCTTGAGGCGCAATCTGTTCGATCTTTGGCAAAAGGGCCGATCGGGCTTCCTGGCAAACAGTCTTCAAATCACTGCCCAGGCCCGCCTGGACCGCAGCGGCAATCGCCCCTTCAATGAAAGGCGCCGGGCACAAGCAAACCTTCTCACTCATTTCCGGTGGGAGCAGGTCCAGCGCGGTTTCCGCGCTCAAGACCGCGCTGCCCAAATCCATTAATACCAGCACCCCCTCAGCGGAATATACCGCCTGGATCGCATCCATTAAATCGATTGCGTCCGTGCCAAATTCCAGCCGATCATCCCCAATACCTGCGGAAATAGCGAGCGGCACTTCAGTTGCACTTACCTGGCGTACTAAATCAGCTAACGCACTTGCTAATATATGGCTATGCGAAACCAAGACAATCCCGACCATCTTTCCCTGACCTTTACAAATTCAAGCCGCGATTCACAATCACCATTACCAGCGTTATCCCATACAGGATAAAACCGGCGCCAACCACGAGCAGGATCCAATTAATCGTTCTTAGGCTTTTTCGCGATGGCTTTAAATCCAGGACGATACTTCGTAATCCTAATAAGGCATGCGACACGACAAAAATCACGAATAAGATTTCCATAATAGGTATGATCGGGTGGCTCGCATAATAACGAACGACTTCTTCGTATGTTAATAATCCTCCCATCGAGCCAAGCATATGGTTCACCGTTAAATGTACTACCAGGATTATGATGACCAGAAGTCCGCTCACGATTTTGAGCAGCCACAGACCAGAGCCCTCCCCAGACTTCGGCAGGCCGGAATTTCGATCAACCGTTTTCATCGTATTCATATTCGCTCCTATCATCCTCCAAACATACGCACGGCGAAGAACAACCCACAGACAGCGGTGATTGCGAAGACGCTCCAAAATAAAGCTTTCTGACTCGGCACAGCCACCCCAAAGCTCGTCAGGGCGATTCTTATCCCATTCAGCCCATGATAGATACCTGCAATGACCACCAACAATTCTGCGCCAATGACGATCGGGTTATGCAGGAGTTCGATGAACCGGTCGTAGGCTTGCGGACCGATCGCAAGCTGGCCAAGCACGAGCAGATGTAAAAATAAATAAAACGTCAGGCCCAAGGCAGTGAGCCGGTTTAAGATAAAAGCCCAGGTGCCTATATCCCGTCCGCGTGGATCGAACCACTTCCATAAATTACCGGGAGCCGGTTTATTTTTATCGACTGCCATGATATTCTCCTTTGTTTGTTGCCATTTCTCCTACCTCAACCGACATGGAAGAGGCTCTTTAAACGAGCTCCTAATACTTTCCGGCGTAGATCCATAATCCTGCCCGCTGGATCAACATTGGATGGGCATACGGCAGTACATTCGAATGCGCTGTGACAACGCCATAGACCGATATCGCTATCCACCAATTTGAACGACGATCCATTGCCTCTCTCAGAAGCTACATCCTTTGCAATGCAATCCTGCTGGGCGCCGGCCAACGGAGCAGGCCCAAGATAATCCAAGTTCGTTGCGGCAGCGGGGCATGCGCTGATACACAAGCCACATTCGATACAATCCGAGAGCCGCATAAACTCGCGCTTGGCCTCTCGGGCCTGTCTGGATAGCTTGGCCTCAGCCGGCTCATCGGCCACCGAAATCACGGAATGGTGGCCAACCATTTCCATCTTTCGAAACAGGCCGCCCATATCCACGGATAAGTCGCTGATTATTGGGAAGTTGCGCAACGGCTCAATCCGCAACCTCCCGCCATTCTGGGTCATGCTTCGAATCGGGGTGATACAGGTGAGCTTCTCTTTTCCATTGACGCGCATCCCGCAAGCGCCGCAGGTTGAATGATGGCAGGCATGTGCAAAGCACAAGGACCGGTCATGAAATGCCCATACTCGCTCTACGGCATCCAAAACGTACTCGTCAGGAGAGACGTCCATGGTAAAAGTGTCAAAATGCCCGCCTGTGGGCTGATGATCGCCCCTGCTCTCAGTTCCCAAACCCTTCTGACGATAGATTTCAAGAGTTATTTTCCAGGTTTCGCTCATTAATCACTCCATATTTTTATTTAATTGGGAAGAGCGTAAAACTGCCGGTAAGAGACAAGCGGAGTCTCAACCGTGGTACACGCCACAGACAGACCTAATTTCTGGCAAACCAGGTCAGCCGTTTTTTCGGCCATCAATCGCAGGGTAGTTGCCTTGCCTCCGGTGATCGTAACCAGGCCGTCGATATTCTGGCTTTCTTTGTGATCGAAGCATTTGAAAGTCCGCGCCAGGCTGCGGCCGCTGGTGCCCGCGCCTACCAGAGGGCGAGTTGCCATATAGACGCCGCGTTGATTTGTCCTTGCGATGGCAGGAATAAGATCGGATGCATGATCGTGCATTTGTTTAATTTGTTCTTCAACTACCGGAATATAATCCAGATCGGTTACCTCGAAAGAAGTGGTTCCAACCACCATCATGCGACGCTGCGGCAAGACGATGTCGCCATCAGCCGGCGGGCATAATCGGTTTACAACGCGCTCACACAACCTCTGGTCATACGCCACCATGATCCCGGGCGTCGGTTTAACCGGCACCTCCGCGCCAGCCATCCCGGCGACTTCGCCGGCCCACGCGCCTGTGCAGTTAACTACGATATCTGCATGCAGCTCGCTCTTTACATCGTTCGCCCGATCCCAAATTTTTACACCGCTTACATTCCCCTGGCCATCCTGGATGAAACCTTGGACATCGGTATACAACTTAAACCTGGCGCCCCTGCTCTTAGCCGATGCAGCAAAGGCCAATGCCAGACGCAAGGGATCAAATGTGCCATCCGGAACCCAGAAGGCGACCAATAATTTCGGGTTTAACTCCGGTTCAATCGATAACGCCTGCGCCGGAGTCAGTTGCTCAATCGGAATATGGCAAGCCTCGCACCCTTCAATAAACGACTCCCCGTAAGCAAGGTCGCTTTCATTAAGGGCAATAAACAGGCCGCCATTCGGTTCGATCACGTCGGGGGCAATTTTCCGTAGAATCGTATTCTCGTCGATGCACTCAATCGCTGACTCTCTGTCCTTGACTGCATAACGCCCTCCGCAGTGCAGCAATCCATGCGTTCGGCCTGAAGTGCCATTTGCGATTGGCCCCCGCTCGACGACGGTGACATCCAATCCGCGCATTGCCAAATCGTATGCTGTTGCCACTCCGGTAAACCCGGCTCCGATAACGATTGCGCTTGGTTTACTCATATATTCTCTCCTATCTCAACGGGATATTGTCTGAATATCCATTGCTTGACAGTTCGGGCAATTGCTTACTTCATCCACACACCGGTCAAGCTCAAGCGTAATTTTTTCCACCTGACCGGGCTTGAATCCCACTGCCCCACAATCACACGCGTACCAGCCAATTTCTAAATCCAGATACGAGAGCCGTCCGGCATACAGGTCGACCGACTCCACTCCCATTCGCCAGCGTGCGTTCGTAATTAGTCGTTGACAACCTACCCGGCGAAGTTTTTCCACGTACAAATGAAAATGAGTACAATGGCGCATGAGCAATACTGCCGCCGAGACCCCGGGCGGAAATTCGATGATCCGGGCGTCTCCAATACGTACAATCAGGTTGTCTGGGATTGGTTCTTGTAGGGAATTTACGATTAAAGCGGTTTGAATCTCAACAGCTTCTACCCGGCGAGCTTTCGCCGCAACCTGCCTCGCAAAACGCAGGTCTCCGGCTCCAATTTCTAAAACGAAATCATCTCCGTGGATAAAATCAAGCGCCGCATGGTAAGTCGTCTCATCATAAGGCGCCCACATCCGCTCCCAATCAGACTCATTTTGACAACTAGCGACCGGTGTTAACGATCGCGCCGCAGGTCCCTGCCGAATCTTGGATTTGGAAACAGGAGTTGTGAGCATCGCTTATACTCGGGAGCGCCAGGCGCTTGCCTCAGGTTTTCTTGAAATCTATTTTTGTCCTCTGCGAATCCACCGCTGAAACCATAAGCCGCCGATAAAAATAGCCCACATTGCCGCTCCAAATATTAAACCCCAACCGATTGCTTTCAGCCAACCTTCACTAGGAGCTAACTGCCAGGCAACAAATCCGGCAAAAATAACACTCGCAATTCCCATGACGATCAATCCAGATTTCATCTGAAGCCAGGGCTGATTCATGGCTGCTCGAATTTCAGCGTCCATCTCTTTTTTGGATAACTCAGATTTGGGGGGGGATTTCTTCGCCAATTGATTGACTCCAATCCTGAAAACGATAAAAATAGGCGACGGGCGGTACAGACACGCTGGCTTGGTAAGACCCACAGGTCTACCCTCCCCACGTGGGTGCGCCGCCCGTCAATGACCGGTGGGGGGTGAGTTCAGTCACCCCCCATTTTCCAACAAATTACTCTTGCTCGATCCAATTGAAGGTCCGAGTAACCGCTTTCTTCCATTCCTTGTAGGTCTTCTCGCGGTCCTTCGCATCCATCTTCGGATCCCACTCAGCATCCTTGCCCCAGTTCTGGCGCAGATCATCCACGTTCTTCCAGAAACCAACTGCCAGGCCAGCGGCGTAGGCTGCGCCTAAAGCAGTAGTCTCGGCGACTTTCGGGCGGATGACGGGCACGCCCAGGATGTCGGCCTGGAACTGCATCAGGGTCTTGTTATAGACCATGCCGCCATCAACCTTGAGGGCGGTCAGCTTGACGCCAGAGTCCTTCTCCATGGCGTCCAAAACTTCGCGAGTCTGGAAAGCGGTGGCTTCCAGAGCTGCGCGAGCAAAGTGGCCCTTGTTGACGTAGCGTGTCATGCCTACGATCACACCGCGCGCATCGCTCTTCCAATATGGAGCAAACAAACCAGAGAAAGCTGGCACAAAGTAAATGCCGCCGTTGTCCTCGACGGTGTTGGCCAATTCCTCGACGTCGGAAGATTTCTCGATCAGCTTCAGGTTATCGCGTAACCACTGTACCAGGGCGCCGGTGATCGCGATCGAGCCTTCCAGGCAATATACAGCCGGGTTAGCGCCAATCTTGTAACCGAGGGTGGTCAGCAGGCCATTCTTAGACTGAACGGGCTTCGTGCCAGTGTTCAAGAGCATAAAGCAGCCGGTGCCATAGGTATTCTTGGCATTACCGGGGTCGTAAGCAGCCTGGCCGAACAGAGCAGCTTGCTGATCGCCCAAATCGCCTGCGACCGGGATGCCGGTCAGGGCGCCGACAGCCGTACCATAGACCTCGCTCGAGGCTTTCACTGCCGGCAGCATCGCCCTCGGAACGCCCATGATCTTTAAGATCTCAGGATCCCAATCCAGCGTCTCCAGGTTCATCAGCATGGTGCGGGAAGCATTGGAAACATCCGTCACGTGCACGCCGCCCTTCGGGCCGCCGGTCAGGTTCCAAATCACCCAGGTGTCGATATTGCCGAATAGCACTTCGCCCTTCTCGGCCTTTGCTCGCACACCTTCGACATTTTCAAGAATCCACTTAATTTTCGGGCCGGAGAAGTAAGTCGCCAGGGGCAGGCCGACTTTCGGGCGGAAGCGATCCTGGCCGCCGTCTTTGCCCAGCTCGTTGCAGATCTTATCGGTGCGGGTATCCTGCCAGACGATCGCATTGTAAACGGGCTTGCCAGTCGCTTTCTCCCAAACAACCGTGGTCTCGCGCTGGTTGGTCACACCAACCGCGGCGATATCCTTCGGGTCGACGTTGGCCTTCTTCAAAGCGCCAGCGATCACGTCCTGAGTGCGCGCCCAAATTTCAAGTGGGTTGTGCTCAACCCATCCCGGTTTCGGGTAAATCTGTTCGTGTTCCATCTGATCAATGCCTACCACCTGTCCGGCATGATCAAAAATCATCATGCGGGTGCTGGTAGTCCCCTGATCGATTGCTGCTGAATACTTAGCCATTTTTTTACCTCCGCGAAAGATATAGTTCGGTTATCCTTAACCGATTTGACTTTTGTTCAACAAATGGCAGCCTCGCCCAAGCGGACCTCGCGCCGCCACATGAACCCTTGACGATCCTAATTGGCGTTATCTAACGTATCGGCGGCGGCTTGCAAAATCAAGTACGAAGATGTTGCGCCTGGATCCTGGTGACCCGCGCTGCGTTCGCCGAGATAGCTCGCCCGACCTTTCCGCGCCACCAACGGCGTCGTCGCCAGCATGCCCTCTTTTGCCGCCAGAGCCGATTGCTTCACGGCCGTCTCGAGAGGTTGTTCATCCTGTATTGACTGTTTGAGCGAATTAACCGCCGGTGTAAGTGCATCCACCATGGTCTTATCGCCCAATTCAGCTTTTCCGCGCATGACGACTCCGCCTACCCCGGCTTCCACTGCTGACGCCCAATCTTCCAGGTTTAGCTCCATTTTCCCGGCAGATTTCATGCCCATTTGCAGGAAAAAGGTGCCATATAACGGTCCACCCGCGCCGCCGACTGTTGATATCAAATTCATGCCGACAGATTTGAACAAAGTACCGATGTCTTTGTCCGCAAATTCCGGCAACTTTTCCATGACCTTCTTGAACCCGCGATCCATGTTGGCGCCATGATCGGCGTCGCCAATCGCCGCGTCCAATTGGGTCAGATAATCTCGGTTCTGATTCAGAACCGTCGCAACTGCCTTAATCCATTCGATCGCTTGATCCCTGGTGATGTTGCTGGACATGGTTGTACTCCGGCGATGGTGATGGAGCCGCGTGCTTTGTGATTCGTGATCGAATGATGAGTTCTCGCCTCACTAATCACCCAACACGCAGCTCGTCTACATTCCCCAGCGAAGGCCAGGGGTTTTTACCGGGAAGTCCCACAGCTTCAACAGGTCGTCATCCATCTTAAGCATTGTGATCGATGCGCCAGCCATGTCCAGGCTAGTGATATACGGCCCAATCAGATTGCGCACCACTTTCAGGTGGTGTTTTTGGGCAATCTCAAAGGCTTTTCGATAGACCACATACAGCTCGATTAAGGGAGTGCCGCCCATACTGTTGATGAATAACAGGACTTCGTCGCCAGATTTATAGGGGATGTCCTTGATGATCGGCTCCATCATCATTTCGACGATTTCGTCCGCGCTCTTTAATTTCATACGTGTGCGGCCAGGCTCGCCATGGATACCGACGCCGATCTCCATCTCGTCTTCAGGCAGGTCGAAGGAAGGTTTACCAACATGCGGTACCGTGCAAGAAGTCAGCGCCATACCCATGCTGCGCCCCCAACCCTTGACCTTTTTGACTACGCCAGCGACATCTTGTAAATCGCGCTTCTGTTCTGCAGCCGCGCCGGCCAGTTTTTCGGCCAAGACCGTGCTGCCGACGCCACGCCGCCCGGCTGTCCAGGTGCTGTTCTCGACTGCCACGTCATCGTCGATGACAACACTTTCGACCAG
>JAYRNN010000273.1:0-34752 GCA_041912175.1 Anaerolineales bacterium
CGTTTCAAATAAATCTGCTCTAGGACATTCGATTGCCGCCAGCGGGGCGCTAGAGCTGGCAAGCTGCATCTTGACACTGCGCGATCAGATTGTTCCGCCGACGATTAATTACACCACCCCGGACCCAGAATGCGACCTTAACTATATGACCAGCGGAGCGCGCCCGATGGCGGTCGCCAATATCATGAGCAATTCATTCGCCTTCGGCGGCAGCAATGCTGCCTTGATCGTCGGGAAACCCGAATAGGGTTTACTATTCGGGTTTCAGGCGGTCGATGAACTTTTGTAGCTCAGTGTTCACCTGGCGTAAGGCTGAAACCAGGTGCGGGCGCACTTCCTGAGCGGTTTGTTCGAAGGTATCTTGAAAAGACTCGACCGCTTTTTGGGTTTCGGTTTTCACCTGCTGGGCCTGGGGGGATTCGGCGGTGTCTTTAATCGCCCGGCCGACTTCGTCAACCATTGATTCCAGTCCCTGGTGCATTTCTTCAAGGCGCCTACGGTTTTCTTCATTCTCCCAGGCAGCGCGCATGGCGGCTGCCAGGCTTTCGCCGAGGGTCTGAAACTGGCGGCCGACTTCTTGCCAGCTTTCGCTATTGGCAGATTGGCCTGTTTCGGTTTCGGGTGGTCTCTGCTCGTCAGTCATCTCATTTACCTCAATCAGTTTACCAACCAGTAGATCTTTAGATTAGAATGTTAATGATAACACGGATCAAATGAGGCGCGATGTAGTTTTATAAGAATGAGCTTGACAGGAAGAGAGAACGAATTATACTAATAGTAAGTCCAGTGAACTTACAAAGTAGAACGGCCGCCTGGGACGCCGAAGCAATGAAAAAGACCACGCAAGAGGAATCGAGGCTGCACAACAGCCGCCTGATTTTAAAGACGATCTACGGTCATGACGCCATTAGCCGGGTGGACGTCTCGCGCCTGACGGGCTTGACGCGTACCACGGTTTCAGATGTCGTAACCCGATATATCCAGGATGGATTGGTGAGTGAGATCGGGGTCTCTCCCTCGCGAGGCGGGAAACCGGCCATCCTGTTGAGCCTGGTGGACGATGCACGTCAATTGATTGGCATTGACCTGGCCAACAGCGAGTTCCGAGGTGCAGTGACCAACCTGCGCGGCAAAATCGTGCAGCGAATCAACTTGCCGGTTCTCGAGCAGGACGGCGAGGCAGCTTTGGGGCTGGTTTACAACCTGATCGAGCAACTGATCGACCTGGCCGGGCAGCCGATCCTGGGGATTGGCATCGGGGCGCCGGGCCTGATGGACTCGCACAAGGGCGTGGTGCTCAACGCGGTCAACTTGGACTGGCACGATCTACCGCTCAGAGACCTCCTGCACCGGCATTTCAAGCTGCCCATTTACCTGGCCAATGATAGCCAGATCGCCGCGCTGGCAGAATACACTTTCTGCCAGCCAATGGGCGAGCCAAACCTGCTCTTGATCAGCATAGGGCGAGGGGTGGGAGCCGGGATCGTGCTGGGCGGCAGGTTGTTTTATGGCGACAACTTCGGCGCAGGCGAGATTGGGCATACACGCATGGTCGAAGGCGGCGAGCGCTGCCGCTGCGGCAACACCGGTTGCCTGGAGACGCTGGTTAGCAGCCGGGCGATCGTGCGACAGGCGCGCGCTGCTGCGCTCCAGGACCCGCATGCGCTGCTCAACCAGCTTGCCAGTTCCCCTGAACAAATCGACAATGACCTGGTATTCCAGGCTTTCGAGGCTGGGGACAAAACGGTTCAAAACATCATCGACAAAGCGGGTTATACCCTGGGGGAAGCCGCGTCGCATTTGGTCGGCGCGCTGAACATAAATCAGATTGTGATCGGGGGCAGCATGGCTCGTTATGGAGAACGGCTGACCCAGGCAATGCGACGCCGGATCGAATGGAGCGTCTTGCCGGCCCTGGCACAGGAGACAAAGGTGAGCATCTCCAGCCTGGGCAAAGATATTGTTATTCTAGGCGCGGCTAGTTTGCTGCTGAGCCACGAGTTAGGAGTCGTATGAAACTAATCAAACCAGATTTGCAAATAACTCCCAGGTTTGTGCCACCCCTGGACGAGGCCTTCGAACCGGCGGTGCTTTTCAATCGCGCCTTCAGGCGAGAGATAGAAAAGTCAGGCCATCGGGTTCCCTTAATACTTGGACTGGAGCGATCCGATGGCGCCATCTCGCGCTACGAGACACAGGTCTTCGCAGATGACCATCCCTGGGCAGCTTTCAACCCCTATTACGCCGAAAGGCTGCTAAAATTTTTGCTCTGGCAGCGTGGCGGGTGGAAAGTGTACGTGGGAGGCGCTGAGCATATTGCCGAAGCCATCCAGCGACAATATGCGCCGAATGGGGAGCGCAAATTCGACCATCAATTTATGGGGGAGCAGGTCTACGAGCAGCCTTTTCGTGTGCTGCATTGCGAGCCTGATGAAGTACCGCCCGCCAAGGAATTCTCCAGGGATATCGGCCGCCACCTGGATGGCTGCCGGATCGGCTTCGACCTGGGCGCGTCAGACCGAAAAGTTAGTGCGGTGGTAGATGGGCAAGCGGTTTACAGCGAAGAGGTGGTATGGGAGCCGCGCAAACATGCTGACCCTGAATACCACTACCAGGAAATCCTGACTGCCTTAAAAACAGCGGCGGCCAAAATGCCACGCGTCGATGCAATCGGCGGCAGCTCAGCAGGAATATACATCGACAACCGGCCGATGGTAGCCTCCCTTTTCCGGGGAATACCGGCCGAACGCTTCGGGGAGATCAAAAGCCTTTTCCTGCGTATGCGCGAAGCCTTACGGGTGCCCCTGGAAGTGATCAACGATGGGGATGTGACCGCCCTGGCGGGCTCGATGTCGCTTGAAGATAATGGCATCCTGGGGATTGCGCTGGGCTCCAGCGAGGCTGCCGGTTACGTGGATATGGACGGTCACATCCTGGGTTGGTTGAACGAGTTGGCATTTGCGCCGATCGACTACAGCCCGCAAGCTCCAGTCGACGAATGGTCAGGGGATATCGGCTGCGGCGCGCTGTATTTCTCGCAGCAGTGCGTGTTCCGCCTGGCGCCGAGGGCGAACATTCAAATCCCGGCTGGCTTAACGGACGCCGAAAAACTTAAGTTTGTGCAAGAGAAATTAGAGGCCGGCGAAACAGGCGCGACAAGAATCTGGCAGAGCATGGGCGTTTACCTGGGGTATGGGCTGGCGCATTACGCTGACTTTTATGACCTCAAACACGTGCTCATCCTGGGTCGGTGTACTTCTGGGAGAGGCGGCGAGCTGATCCTGGAAGGCGCTAACCAGGTGCTGCATTCTGAATTTCCTGAACTTGCAGCCAAAATCCGCATCCAATTGCCGGACGAAAAAAGTCGGCGGGTGGGGCAGTCGATTGCGGCGGCCAGTTTGCCAATCATTCCCAAAGTATGAATTTCCGGAGGAACAATGCGATTTAACTTGGATACGGCCGAAATATTTGTCCCCGACGGACTTCCAGTAGAACAGGCTCTAGCGCTCACCACGCACATGGCGATCAGCGCACACCAAGACGACATCGAGATCATGGCAGCCAATCCAATTATCGAATGCTTCCAACAAAGCGAGCTGTGGTTCACAGGCGTGGTGATGACCGATGGGCGCGGCGCCCCACGCAACGGACTATACGAAAGTTACACAGACGAAGAGCTGCGGGTGGTGCGCTTCAAGGAGCAGCGCAAGGCTGCTATCGTTGGCGAATACGCCGCGCAAGTGATGCTCGATTACCCCAGCAAGGTGGTCAAGGATGGCAAGAGCCAGCAACCCGTTCAGGACCTGGCGGCGCTTCTGAAAGCCGCCCGGCCGAAATTTGTCTTCACGCATAACCTGGCCGACAAACACGACACGCACGTTGGCGTAGCGTTGAAGGTGATCGCGGCGATCCGCAGCCTGCCGCTGGCTGAGCGTCCGCAAAAATTGTATGGCTGTGAAGTGTGGCGCGATCTGGATTGGATGGTCGACAAGGATAAGATGCCCTTCAATACTTCGGCGCATGAGAGCTTGCAAGCCGCGCTGTTAGGGGTGTTCGACTCGCAGATCGCGGGCGGCAAGCGCTACGACCTGGCTTCGATGGGACGGAGGCGCGCCAATGCAACCTATTTCGAGTCGCACGGGGTGGATGAAACTACCGGGATGTCGTATGCAATGGACCTGACGCCCTTGATCCAGGCGGACGAGCCTGAGATCGCAGGATTTGTCCAGGAATTCATCCGGCGCTTCGCGCTGGATGTCAGCGAGCGGTTGAAGTGCGTCGGGTGAGAAGAACCAGCGCTTGAAATTGGAGAAAAGGTATGCCCCTGCATGACGAAATTCTAGAGCAGCCGCAAGTTCTGGCGAACCTGTTGGCCAACCAAATGCCAGTAGTCCAGGCAATCGCCAGGGATTTGGCCGCTCACACCGACATCGATTACGTTTTTCTGGCCGCGCGCGGCACCTCTGACAACGCAGGCCTGTACGGCAAGTACCTGTGGGGGGCGTTCAACAAATTACCGGCTGCCCTGGCTACGCCATCGCTGTTTTCGATGTACGAAGAACCCCCCTCGCTGAAAGGCTCATTGGTGATTGGCATCTCGCAATCCGGGCAATCGCCGGATATCGTTGGGGTGCTGGCCGAGGGGAGACGGCAGGGCAGGCCAACCCTGGCCATTACCAACGAACCAGATTCCCCATTGGCGAAAACGGCAGAATACGTGATCCATATCCAGGCGGGAGTTGAAGCGGCTGTAGCCGCCACCAAGACTTATTCCGCCGAGTTGATGGCGATTGCCATGCTATCTGTGGCGCTACGGCAGGACTCGCAGCGCCGAGGGTTGCTGGCGGCAGTGCCCGAGTGGGTGGATCAAGTATTAAAGATCGAAGAACGGATTGCCTGGGTGGCGCCGCGTTACCGCTTTATGCACCAATGCGTTGTTTTAGGACGCGGTTATAACTATTCGACAGCTTTCGAGTGGTCGCTCAAGCTCAAGGAATTAAGTTATGTGCTGGCGGAACCGTATTCATCGGCCGACTTCCTGCATGGGCCAATCGCCATGGTCGAGCGTGGATTTCCAGTGATGGCTGTAGCGCCGGGCGGAGGCGTTTTCGGCTCGATGGCGGAGCTATTGGGGCGCTTGCGCCATGAGCAGATGGCAGAGTTGCTGATTATCTCTGACCAGCCCGAAGCGCTGGCGCTGGCGAATTCTCCCATCCCATTGCCGACCGGGATACCCGAATGGCTGACCCCGATTGTCAGCATCGTACCAGCGCAATTATTTGCTTATTATCTAACACGTGAGAAGGGTTTCGATACAGAGGCCCCGCGCAGCATCCATAAAGTAACAGAGACCAACTAATCTACTTTTATAAGCGCTGCCAGACGATGATTGCCATCCAGCACAGTGCGCAAGATCTCTTCGTGCGAGCGCAGATATAGAAGAACGCTCACCAGCCCTGGCGGCCGGCTTGCCAGATCGCTGGTATACGGCCAGCCATCCTGGGAAATCAACAGCTCTTTAGTCGACTCGATCCGCCGCAACGCCGATGAGGCCATGCTCAGGTTGCCGCCGGCCAGTTCTTGGATCACGCCGGACAATACTTTAATCCCGCGTTGGATCTGCTCTGGCCGATCATCGCTCTGGCTGCCTGGCACAGGATAAGGGGTTTTGAGGGCCTGCGCGGCAGACCAGCCGATGTCCATTTGTTGGGCCAGGCGGCTAATGGTTTCATTATAGACTTTTTTTCGCTCTGCCAGGCTGTACAGCCGCTGGAAATCGGAGTTCGCCAGGGCCTGGCGCTCATCCAGGAGCAGACAGTAGTACATCTGGTAGGCGCGAAAGAGCTTAACAAGCAGATATTCCCTGCTATTGATACTGGTATACCCATCCATTCATGGTTCCTGAAAGACAACGGTTAAAGTCTGGTTGAATTGTACCCAAAGTATTTATCTTTGGAATAAAGTAGGGGTGAAAGAAGGATAAACCAGCAATAAAAACGACCCTGCCGGGGTCGTTTTTATTGCTGGCCAAAAATTTTTTCGATGTACAGCCTATTCGTTCGGCGGTCCGACGGTATAACCATAACCGGGAACCGTGCGGATGAAGTCGGGGTTGTGCGGATCCGTCTCCACACGTTCGCGCAGATTCTTGATGTGAACGCGCACTAAGTCGGGACTGCCAGTATCAGAGGGGTAATCCCAGACCTCATCCAGCAGGCGAGAGGGCGAGAATATCTCACCCGGATGGCGCATCATGTGGTGGAGAAGGTCAAACTGTACGGGAGTGAGACGGATCTTGCCGTGGGCGGGGGTGATCAACTCGTAAGAACGAGTATCCAGGGTGAATTCGCCCACTACCAGGCGCTGGCGCGGTTCGGATGGGAATTTCATTACCGAGGCTTTAGGCGCCGGCTGGAGATTGGACGACAGTCCGCTGCCAAGCTGGCTGCCATTCTTTTGTTCCTGAATGACCGGCCCAGATAAATCCATTGCCATAGCAGCGTCATCAAAAGGGTTCTGAGCTCTGCGCAATATCGCCCGGATACGCAGAATCAGCTCGTCAATGTTGAAGGGCTTGGGGAGGTAATCATCTCCTCCGGCCATAAACCCGGCAATTTTGTCGTCGTCCTTCACTTTGGCGGTCAGGAACAAGACAGGGACTTCTTTGAGCAGCGGATCTGCGCGCATTTCTCGGCAGACTGAGTAACCGTCCATACCCGGCATAATTACATCCAGAATGACCAGTTCGGGCCGCCTGCGGCGAGCAGCTTTTAACCCCTCAATTCCACTGTTCGTAATCACGACTCGGAACTCATTGCCACGCAAACTGCGTTCGACAGTTCGAGCGACGATGTCGTCGTCTTCAATAACCAGGATGTAAGTCGGTTCGATAGGGCACCTCCATAACGGGAGCGACGGGCTTTTATATTGCTAGAATCCTAAAACAAGAAGTGCAAAAATAGCGTAAATTCTTGATTAAAGATTCAAAGTAGTTTTCTTGCCAAATCATTACCGCAAGAATTTTACCCGCCGCCCGGGCCTCCCATGATGCCGCCTTCGGTTAATTTCCGCATATCGCCCAGAGCCGCCTCGATTTCAACAGGGGTTACCAGGCGATCCTCCGCCTGGCTGCGCAACTCGCCAGCAGTGGCCTTCTCCAGGGCAACCTGGCGAAGTGTTCGTCCGGTTGCTAAGGCTTCTTTGACCAGGGCCGCCCCAGCGGTATAACCGATTAATGGATTGAGGGCGGTGACAATGATGGCATTATTCTCCAGCCAGCCAACGGCTTTTTCCCGATTGGCCTGCAGGCCACGCACGCAACGCTCGGTGAACGCGCTTACGGCGCCAATCAAGACTTGCATGCTTTCAAACAGATTATGGGCGATCACCGGCATCATCACATTTAGCTCCAATTGTCCGGCCTGGGCGGCCAGGGAGACCGTCAGATCGCAGCCCTGCACATGATACATGGCCATATCGAGCATCTCGGCCAGCACCGGGTTGACCTTGCCAGGCATGATACTCGAGCCAGGTTGGACAGGAGGCAGGCGCAGCTCATCCAGGCCGGTGGAAGGTCCGGAGGCAAGTAGACGAAAATCGTTAGCGATGCGGGTCAGGGTGATGGCCAGGGTACGCAGGGAGGCCGAAAAATCGGCTACATCGGCCATGGACTGCATGCTCTCGAACAGGTTATCGGACGGCGACAGCCGCAAGCCAGTAAGCTCGGAGATGCGCTTGACAATCCGGACAGGGTACTCGGGGTGGACATTCAAACCGGTGCCGGCGGCGGCGCCGCCGATGCCCAGGCGGCGCAATCCCTCGGCCGAACGGCGGATGCGCTCGGCGTCGCGAGCGACAGCCACCGCATACGCGCCAAATTCCTGACCCAGGCGGAGCGGGACAGCGTCTTGCAAGTGGGTGCGGCCGGATTTGAGCACGTCATCGAACTCGAGCGCTTTCTGATTCAGGGCGGCAGCCAGCTCTTCAATTACGGACAGCAACTCGTCCAGGCGCCACAGGGCGCCCAGGCGGATGGCGGTGGGGATGACGTCGTTCGTGGATTGAGCCATGTTCACGTGATCGTTGGGGTGAATCAGGTACTGGCCGAGCTGCCCGCCCATGAGCTGCGTAGCGCGGTTGGCAATGACCTCGTTAGCGTTCATGTTGTGGCTGGTGCCTGCCCCGGCCTGAAAGGGATCGACGACGAACTGGCCGTCCCAGCGCCCATCGATGACCTCCTGAGCAGCCCGGACAATGGCGTCCGCCCGGCTGGCATCCAACAAGCCCAAGTCACGATTGACTTCGGCAGCGGCGCGCTTGATGATAGCAACCGACCAGATGAAGGCCCGCCAGGGGCGCAAGCCGGAAATGGGGAAATTCTGCACGGCGCGCTGCGTCTGCACGCCATAAAGGGCCTCGGCCGGAACAGGCAACTCGCCCAAGGAATCACGTTCGATGCGGGAGGGGGTCATAGGCAATCAGGCGATTTGATGATAGGCGCTCAAGTGATTAGGCTCCGGTTATGGACAATGAGTGAGGAATCAATTTTACAATAGAGGTAATATATTGGCAATGTTGGTACGCATGCTCCAAATAATGCAAACCGGGAAGTAAACTGACCGTATCCCCCAACCTGAATTTCCTCTATAATTAAAAAAAGAGAGCCGAGTCTTTAGATTGGCTGTAGAACCGCTCAATCTAACAACGTAGCTTTCCTTGGGAGGTGCAGGATGAAAACACGCTTTTCATTTCGATCGATCGGCAAGGTGATGCTATTGATCGTGCTGGCGGGCATAACGGTTCCGGCATACCAGACCGATGGAAGCCAGGCCAGGGCTGATACGCTCGATTGGCAGACGGTCATTCCCGATTTACCCACTCGTATCTGGCGCTCGAGCCAGCCAGCAGATGATCTGGTATTGTATGTAACTACGGGCCAAGATCTACGGCGTAGTCTCGATCAGGGTGATAGCTGGGAGAGGCTATATCCACAGCCGCCGCTCAGCGAGGTGGAGGGGATCAGCTCGATGACCTTTGACCCAACGACAGCCAACATGCCCGCTTTATTCGTTGCCCGCAACCCGTCCGGGGATGCGGCGGGGGTGCAACGCTCGACGAATGACGGGCTGACCTGGGAGAATATATTCAGCCTTGACGAGGGCATCTTGCGCGATCTGGCCGCTGCCCGGGCGAGAGACGGCCAGCTACATGTGTTTGCGGTAGGTGGGGCGCATATCTGGCGCTCGACAAATGGCGGTGATAGCTGGGCGGCGGACGAGGCCGGACTGCCTACAGGCAGCGACCTGTACAAGGTATACGCCTCGCCGGCCTACGCAGACGACCAGACGCTTTACCTGGTGGCTTTTGGAGCACTATTGCGTTCGACAGACGGCGGCGATAACTGGGCGAAGGTAAATATCCCCTGGTTGAACAGCCCTCGAGAGGTGGTCTTCTCGCCGCAATACCAGACAGATGGCACGCTGTGGATCAGTTATTTCTGGGTAGAGGGGCACGGCGAATACCCACCTAACGGCGTGGCGCGATCCACGGATTTCGGGCAGACCTGGGAGATGGCCAACGAGGGACTGCCGGTGAATTATCTGGACGGCTGGATTATGGGGCTGGACGCCTCACCAGACTATAGCGCAGATCACACCCTCTACGCGGTGGAACGCATTATGGATGGGACCTGGCAGGTGTATCGCTCGCAAGACGGCGGCGATCTCTGGGAATGGCAAGGGGCGGCGGCGCAGGTTTTCCCTAATAGGTTGCTGTTGGCGACGCCTGATCGATTGTTTCTCTCCAGCCAATCAGGCTTGTACCGATTGGATCTGGTGAGCGAGCATTGGAGCTATCTGCCGATCATTTTCCAGAACCAGCGGTTTTACAGCCCGCCGGCCGGGCCATTGATGATCGAAGGCCAGGCTGTTAACCTGCTGATCGGACACCCGCAAAGTGAAACCATCTATGCCCTGACGGAGGCGGGGTTGTATCGCTCGGATGATGGGGCGCGCGCCTGGACCTTGATGAATACCGCACCGCCGACCACGGAGAGTATCCTGTTGGCGCCCAGCCAGCCGGAGATCCTATTCGCCGGAGCCGGTTACCCGTGTTACCAGGGCGGGCCGGATGTGATGATGTTCAAGAGCATCGATAGCGGGCGATCGTGGGAGGAAGCGCCGGCTGGATTAAACTTGCAACCCCTGGCGATAAATCCGAGTGATCCCGATCGCATTTACGCACGCGGATGCGATGGTCCCTGGCTTTCCACGGACGGCGGCGAATACTGGAACCGGCAGGGCGACGCACTCTTCAACACGTATAACGTACGCCAGATCGCCCCGGCGCCTTCGGACGACTGGCAGACGGTCTACCTGGGCTGCGCCACAGAAGGCGGAGGAGGAGCGATCATTGCCAGCACACGCTATGGCACGCAGTGGCAGCGTCTCACGCCCGGCGACCCTTCACCCTGGTATGTCCAAACCCTGGCAGTGGATCCGCTTGCTGCGCAAAACGTATATTTTGGCGAGCCGAACGGTTTTTGGAGCAGCCAGGATGGCGGCGAGACCTGGTACACATCCATTGATGGGCTGGAAGATGTGGTGTACGACCCGGCTGATCCAGCCCCGCAATCCTACGGCCTGCTCAGCCTGGCATATCAACCGGGCAACCTGGACCAATGGCTGCTGGGCACGGTAGGAGGGCTATACCGCAGCATTGACAGGGGGTTGTCTTGGAGCAAAGTCAGTGGCCCGGAGTGGCTGGAAGGCGAGCTCGATGCGTTGCTGTTGCGTGAGGCTGAGCCAGACAAGCTGTTTGTGACAACGCTGGGTGGGGTGTATGTATTTTATCCGTGAGGGAAAATGGAATCACTAGCTTGCCCAGTCTCCAAGTTTTCACTATAATATACCCGTGAGCTACTCAACTCCTTTGCGATCCATTTCGACTCGATGAGGGATTCATAAAATGCTGATTCACTCCGCTTCCCAACTTTTAACCCTCGCCGGCGGCCCGCAACGCGGGCGTGACCTGGGACGCCTGGAGATCATCCCGGATGGGGCGGTTCTGATCGAAGGCGAAAAGATTAGCGCGGTGGGTTCGAGCAGAGAGCTGCGGGCTGCTTATCCAGAACAACCCACGCTGGATGCGGGCGGGCGGGTGGTATTGCCCGGTTTTGTCGATCCGCATACGCACGCCATTTGGGCCGGCGACCGGGCGGCAGAGTTCGACCTGCGTTTGCAAGGCAAGAGTTATCTGGAAATCCTGGCCGCCGGCGGAGGGATTATTTCTACGGTGCGGGCGACGCGCACCAGCCGCCTGGAAAGCTTGATTGCCGAAACCCGGCCGCGCTTATGGAGCATGTTCATGCATGGCACCACCACGGCTGAGGCGAAGACGGGCTATGGTCTGCGCACCGCCACCGAGCTGCGCATGCTACAAGGACTACTGGCGCTGGATGATGAAGGCCCACTGGAATTGGCCCCTACCTTCCTGGGGGCGCACGCCATCGCCCCAGAGTACCGCGACGATCCGGACGGCTATACCGAGCTAATCTGTGATATCATGCTGCCGGTTCTGGCCGAATGGTGGCCGGCCCACGCACCGTTCCTGCCTATGCCGTTTGTGGATGTGTTCTGCGAGACGGGGGCGTTCAGCCTGGATCAAAGCCGGCGCATCCTGACCCAGGCACAGCGGCATAGTTTTCCACTCAAGATACACGCCGATGAGTTCGATAACCTGGGCGGCGCCAGCCTCGCAGTCGAGCTGGGAGCGGTCTCCGCAGATCACCTTGTGAAGACTTCGCCGGAAGACATCCAGGCTCTAGGGGGCAGCGACACCGTGGCCGTGGCTCTGCCCTGCACGCCGTTTGGGCTGGCCGAGCGCGAATATACCCCTGCTCAGGCTATCCTGGAGGCAGGTGGGCTGCTGGCGCTGGCCTCGGATTTGAACCCAGGCACTGCCTGGTGCGGCAATATGCAGTTCGCTATGGCGCTGGCTTGCCGCTACATGCGCCTGACGCCAGCCCAGGCAGTGGCGGCGAGCACAATCAACGCCGCAGCAGCAATCTCGATGGCCGGGCGCCTGGGTTCATTAGAACCCGGCAAGCAGGCCGATCTGCTAATCCTGTCTGTGGATGATTATCGCCACCTGGGCTATCGCTTTGGGATGAACCTGGTGCAGACAGTGATTAAGAGAGGGCGGGTTTACCCGATCTAAGGAATCTGGGTAGATAAATTGTGGGTGCAGCCTGAAATTTATCTACGAATCATTCTTATGCCGACGATAGAACAAGCCAAAAAATTGTATCCTGAAGATGACCCAGTACACGGCTTCGAGCATGTTATACGAGTGGTCAGAATGGCAGAGCGCCTGGCGGCGGCCGAAGGCGCTGATCTAGAGATCGTGCACACCGCGGCGCTACTGCACGACGCCCAGGCTTCAGTAGAAGATCAAGGTGAGGCGCTCGCAGGCGATGGAAGCGAGGCCGAGCGGCGTAGGGATCACCATCTGACCTCGGCAGAGATCGCCAGGGAAATGCTGGCGGCGGAGGGCTGGGAGGTGGATCGCATCCAGGCGGTACAGCACTGCATCCGGGCCCACCGTTTTCGGGACGGGCGCGAGCCACCGCAAACGCTGGAGGCCAAAGTGCTATTCGACGCTGACAAGCTGGATGCGATGGGAGCGATCGGCGTGGCGCGAGCGATCGCCTTTGCGGCGCGCGCCGGGCAGCCTGCTTACGCGCCGCCCTCCCGACATTTTCTGGAGACCGGACAAACGGAGCCAGGCGAGGCGCACTCGGCTTATCACGAGCATCTCTTCAAGCTAAGCAAGCTCAAGGAACGGCTGTATACAACTAGCGCGCAACAAATCGGCGCCATGAGACACCATTACTTAGAAGAATTCTTCATACAGCTCGCCCAGGAAACAAACGGCGAGCGCTAACGTTTTTATTTACAACGAATCACCACAGATGGTCTTTCGTCGTACAAGGACGTATGAATGGAACCGACTTTACTTGATCTTGAGAGCATGGCGCGCGGCGCGGGGGAAATCCTGCGGGCGGGTTATGGTAAGCGCCACCGCGTGACCTATAAAGGCGAGATTGACCTGGTCACCGAATACGACCATCTGTCCGAAGCCTATTTACTGCAAGAAATCCGCGGCCGCTGGCCGGCGCACCGGGTGATCACCGAAGAGAGCGGAAACCTGGCCGGGCAGGATTGCTGCAAATGGTACGTCGATCCGCTGGATGGGACCGTTAATTTCGCACATGGCATCCCGATCTTCTGCGTATCGCTGGCATATGCCGAAGACGGCAGGGTGAAGTTAGGGGTCGTGTACGATCCCATGTTGGATGAGTGCTTCAGCGCGGAGCGCGGGCGCGGAGCCAGACTGAATGGAGAGCCGATCCAGGTTTCTCAGGCCCCAGACCTGGACAGGAGCCTGCTGACGACGGGTTTCCGCTACGATATCCGTTCGAACCCGGCCAATAACCTGGATCATTTTGCACGCTTCTCGTTAATTTCCCAGGGGGTGCGCCGGTTGGGCTCGGCAGCGCTCGATCTGAGCTATGTGGCTGCTGGACGCTTCGATGGATATTGGGAGTTGGAGGTCAAAGCCTGGGATGTCGCGGCAGGCGGTCTGATTGCCGAAGAGGCCGGGGCGGTGGTCAGTAACATACAAGGCAGCGCCCATTACCTGGCAGCGCCTATTTCGATCCTGGCGGCCGGGCCGGGGAACCATGGCCGGATGTTGGAGTTGCTGACCGGCTAGTCGTCTCGCAGCAAGCGTTCGTAATCCACTAAATCCAGGCGGGAGGTCAGGTCAAGGCTCAAGGGCGAGACGGCGACATGGCGCTTTCGCCGCAAGACCGAAACATCCGTATCGTTTTCATCAAGGAACAGATCATCATCCAGGCGATAGCCAAGTGGGCCTGGCTCGTCCCACGAACGGCGGCTAGCGGCCACAGGTAGATAATAGCGCTTGCGGGAGAGGCGCGCCATCTCCCAGGGGGTCTGAGGCGTAGCGTTGGAGGGGACTTCGACTTTAAGCAAATCTACATCCGGCGGGAGACCTTTTTCCATGATCAGGCGGGCAAAATGAGCTGTAAAATACGCCGCAACCGAGAAATCCACCTGGTCCGAGTTGGTCAGGTGATGCTCGACATCGGTCTGCAACGAAACCGCCAGGGATGGAAAGCCCAATGAGGCGGCTTCCATCACAGCGCCGACGGTGCCTGAGATGGTCACCCCAGAACCAACGTTTTCGCCGTAATTGATTCCAGAAACCACCAAATCCGGAGGCTCGGGTAGGATTTCCAGCAGTGCATGTAACACGGATTGGGCCGGGGTGCCGCCTACAGCATACACCTGCCAGACATTCCCGTTGATGGAGAGCTCTTGCCGGCGGATGATGCCATCCGAAGCGCCGGGCAGGCTGCGCCCGGCGCCAGAGGACTGCTCGCGCGGGGCGACGACATGCACAAAACCCAGCCCGGATAGCGCCCCGGCCGCGGCCCATAATCCAGGGGAGTGGATCCCGTCATCGTTGGTCAGCAAAATATTGATCTTCTTCATTAGCCCTCACAAACCGAAACCCCTTACCAGGCGGCGTAAAACAGGTAAGGGGTTCCTCAAGATGAATGGTGCCCCAGGCGCGATTCGAACACGCGACCCTTTGCTCCGCAAGCAAATGCTCTAATCCACTGAGCTACTGGGGCAAGCAGGCGTCGAATATTTTACCACTTTCCAATAATTGTGCAAGGTATCCCATGATCAGGTAAAGCTTATCCTCCTAATCTCATTATAGGCAAAACTATCGTCGAGGTAAATAATCGCTGGCTATGAAACCAATTCGATCGTTTATAATATAAAAGATTTTAATCTATTCACCTGTTTTCTCAAGGATGGCAACTATGGAAATCTTCATTTCAGAATTGCAAGGCCGCGTCCCGGTCAGGAAGCTGCACCTGAAGGGCGACCTCGACGCGAACAGCGCCGATTACTTCAACAAATCTGCCGAACAAGTTGTTGCAGAGGGTTCGACAAATATCCTGGTCGATATGTCTGAAGTGCCATTCATGAGCAGCGCAGGCATCCGTTCATTGCATGCTCTATATACGAAACTACATCCGATGGGATCTGAACAAGATAAAGACTCTGTCTATAAAGAGGTCAGCGCGGGCACCTACTCTGCGCCGCACCTGAAATTGCTCAACCCAAATCGGAAAGTAGCCGAAGCGATCAAGATGTCAGGCCTGGATATGTATTTGAAGGTGTACCAGTCTGAGCAAGAAGCGCTCTCAGCATTCTAAGATAATAGCGCACTTATAGAGCGTGCTGGACTGTGTTTTTCCGCTGTCAGCACGCTCTTCAGTTTTTGGGATATACTCCTTTTGATTTATGATCCAATCGTTATTATCCAATCAATTTCTGACCCTTTTCTTGATCCTGGCAAGCGGTCTATGGTTAGGTCAGATTACGCTGCGCGGTTTTAGCCTGGGACCGGCGGGAGTCTTGTTCGTTGCCCTGGTTTTCGGACATTTTGGTTTTAAAGTACCCAAAGAAGTCACCGATTTGGGACTGCTTCTGTTCGTGTATGCGATCGGGCTGACAGCCGGGCCTAGCTTTTTCCGCACTTTTCGACGGCACGGGAGCAACTTTGTCATGATTGCTCTGGGCGTCACGGTAGCCGGCGCCGCGGCGACAGTATTGGTAGCCTATTTCTTAAAGCTGCCCTACCCGCTGGCAGCCGGCCTTTACACGGGCGCTTTGACCAATACCCCGGCCCTGGCAGCGGCCATCGATGCTGTGGAACGGGTAGCGCCCGGAAGTACAGGGGCGGTCTCGGTAGGTTATGGGATCGCCTACCCGCTGAGCATGGTGGGCCTGGTGCTGCTTATTCAATTTTTACCGCGCCTGACGCGGACCAATCTCAGCCAGGAGGCGAAGCGTTGGGAAGAAGAAAAGAAAATCGAGTCGCCAGGACTGGAGGCGCGCCAGTTCCGCATCACCAACCCAAACTGCGAGGGAAAGACCGTCAGCGAGGTCAACCCTCACCGCCTGACGCTGGCGAATATCTCGCGCGTGAAACACGCCGAACAAGTATTTGCAGCCACGCCGGACACTGTCCTACATATGGAAGATGTGGTGATGGTGGTAGGTACCCCCGAAGAATTAGAGAAGATGCAGCTCATCCTTGGGGAGGAAACGCACGAGCGAATGGACGTGAACGCCAATATCATGGCGATTGACGTGGATGTACTTGAAGAATCGATGACCGGCAAAAAGCTGGGCCAGATGCGGGTCTGGGAGCGTTTCACGGTTGTGATCACGCGCATTCGCCGGCATGGGCAAGAGATTGCTCCAACCGGCAGCATCACCCTGGAAATGGGGGATCACATTCGCGTGGTGGGCGACAAGAGCGCGGTGGAAAACTTCACCCGGCTGGTGCAAGGATCGCCGCATAAGGCGGATGAAACCAATATGCTGCCTTTTCTGATCGGCTTGCTGCTAGGCATCCTGGTAGGCTCCATTCCCGTGCACCTGCCGAACGACATCACGATCAAGTTGGGCAGCGCTGGAGGCGCGTTTATCGTAGGTCTACTGATCGGCCATTTCGGGGGCATCGGTCCTCTGCGCTTGTATGTACCAACCGCAGCCAGAGGTGTGCTGCGCGAGCTGGGATTGATGCTTTTCCTGGCGGGAGCAGGGGTGAGCGCGGGCGAGCTGTTCGTCGGCACACTCAAGGAATACGGGGCCAGCCTGTTGTTAGGCGGGGCCCTGGTGACGCTGGCAGCCGTGCTGACAGGGCTGCTGCTGATGCGCACGGTTTATCGGATGAATTTGTTGGGCCTGTTGGGGACTTTGAGCGGCTGCATGACCAACCCCCCCGGCCTGGCTGCCGCCAACAACCAGATTTCCAGCGATTTACCCACCCTTTATTACGCCACAGTATTTCCGGCAGCGCTCATCTTTAAGATCCTGCTGGCACAGCTACTGGTGGAAGTGCTACGCCTCATGACAAACCTATGATTAAAGGACTGATATTCGATTTCGATGGGCTAATCGTGGATACAGAATGGCCCATTTTCCAAACCTGGCAAGAGCTGTACCAGGCGCACGGCTGCCAGATCGACACGCGAGAGTGGTTAAAACTTGTCGGCACTGCTGAGTTATTCTTTGACCCAGCGAAGGAACTGGAGCGCATGCTGGGGCGGCCCCTGGATTGGAAAACCATCCGACCTCAGCTCCAGCAGCGCGAGACAGAATTAATCGCCTCCCAACCCCCTCTACCCGGGGCGCCAGAAATTTTACACAGCGCACAAACGGCTGGCCTCAAAATCGGCCTGGCTTCGAGCTCGACCTGTAACTGGGTGACTTCGCATTTAACGCGCCTGGGCCTGATCCAATATTTTGATCGGATTGTCGCCAGCGATGATGTCAAGCGCACCAAGCCCGATCCAGAGCTATTCCAAAGCGCCCTGGCCGCCCTGGATCTGCAGCCTGAGCAAGCGGTCGTCTTTGAGGACTCGCTCAACGGAATCCTGGCAGCCCGGCAGGCAGATATTTTCTGTGTGGCGGTGCCGAATGCGTTGACCCGCGAGTTATCCATGGACCTCGCCGACCTGCGCCTGAACTCGCTGGCCGACATTTCATTGGCTGATTTGCTTGATCTTGTCGAAGAGCGTCAAAGGAGTCGCTAGGCCCTCTCGCCAAGCCCCGGAATCCCGATCAATACCATCCGTTCCAAAAAGAGCGTCCTGCGTCGTTCGATGATCTTTTCGGTTTAATTCACGTGCGGCCCAGTTTGCGCGTGATCGACCTGGGCTGCGGCACGGGGGAGCTGACCTAAAAATTAGCCCAACAACTACCCGATAGCCAGGTGTTGGGGATCGACTCGGCTCCAGAGATGCTGGGACGGGCGCGCTCGCTCAAGGGACCCGACTTGCGCTTCGGGCTCAGGCGATTGGACCTCTGGCGCTGCCCTGGCGCCTTATTTTAAACGCCTCGGCCCTGAATTAAAGGTGATGTTCCTGACACGTTATCGCCAACGCCTGCGGGAAAAATATCCCGGCGCCCCGGTATTCTATCCATTCAAGCGCACCCCGTTTTCGGCCAGACGGCCATAGGCGTTTGACATGCTAGAAAAATCAGGATATTGGGAGCGCTACGACAAATTCGGTGCCCTGGCCTAATTGGCTTTGGACAGAAATCCGCCCATTATGCTGCTCGACGATCTGGTTGCACACGGATAACCCCAGACCTGTGCCTTGGCCCGGCGCTTTGGTGGTATAGAAAGGCTCAAATATTCGTTCCAGGCGCTCCGAGGGGATGCCGCGCCCGTTATCCGAAATCGAGACATGCACCTCATCGCCCACTCGTTGGCTAACCACCCGAACGATGCCCGGGGGTTGGTCAATCGCCTCCAGAGCGTTCAAAAGCAGGTTCAACCAAACGCCCTGCAAGCTTTCCGGGGCAGCCAGGATGTGGGGCAACTCATTGTCAGGGGCAAATTGCAAAGAAACTGAACGGGAGAGTAATTCATGTTGCACTAATGCCAGGGAGGATCGCAAGGTGTCATTGATATTGGTCAATACACGTTGCGCCTGTTCCTTGCGGGCGAAATCGAGCAGATTGCGCACCACCTGAGCGGCGCGCGCCCCCGCCATTCCGATCAGCTCGACCGATTCGAGCCGTTCATCGCCAGGAGGGAGTTCACGCTGCAAAATTTGGGCGTTGGCAATGATAGCAGTAAGTGGATTATTAATCTCATGTGCTACCCCTGCGGCAAGCTGACCTAAGGCAGCCAATTTCCCCGATTGGGCTACAACGGCCTCCATCTCCCGGCGTTCAGAGATATCGTGTTCAAAAAGTATGGCCTGAGTTGCGTTTTGATTGCGATCGAAGACCGGGTAGCTGCGAATTTCCCAGGTGGTAAAGGTTTCTGAGGTCTTGGTAGGCGGGCGCAAAGTGGTGCGCAAAATCCCTTTTCCTTTATCCATGGTCTCACCCACCATACACTCCATGCAGGGCTCAGAACGTTGATAAAAGGCGCGATAACAGATGCTGCCGAAGGAGGTAAGCCTATCCTGGCCGGTGCGGCGCGCCATAGAAGCGCTTAAAGTTACCAGCTCGTAAGAACGATTAATCACATACATATAGCCGGGCAGATTTTCCAGCAAGGCGCTCAAGATCGAAAGATTATTGACCGACTCCAGTTCCTCTACCCGGTGATCTGCATCGCTAATCTTCATTTTTTGCACCAAGCGCGCCCCGGAAATCGCACTCGAGGCCAGGCTGGCAAGCGCGATCAGGAGATCTTGATCTGCGCTGGTGAAACTGTCATGGCGTTTATTAAAAACCTGAATGGCGCCCAGCAGGCGGCCCTCCAGCATGAGCGGCGCCAGCAAAATGGAGCGAGCCTCCATTCCAGGCAAGACATCGCCTAGTGGGTTAAAACGTACGTCCGCCCCAACATCATTAACCCTCAGTGCTTGATGCTCGTTCAAGCAAGCGCGGAGCAGGCCGCTGCCAGAGAGTGGTTCTACCTGATAGATCCAATTGGCCTGTGCATCTAACGCTTTGCGGATGATCCAGTCGGGGTTGTTGCCATCCAACAATATTAGCGCGGCTTGTTCGGCGTCCATCAGGCTGCCGACAATCTGCAAGAGCTGCACCTGCATGCTTTCCAGATCGCCAAAATATGCTGGGCTTAACGATTCAAACAAGTCGGTTTGTGCGCGAGCGCGTGAGAGGCTGGCGCGGCTTGTACGACTCAGTCGTACAGCGCGCCCGATTGGCCTGGAAAGCTTGGTCAGCCAATCGATTTCGATCGGTGAACAGAGGCTATCTTGGACCAGCAGCACCCCCTGGATCGCAGAACGCGCCGAGATGGGAATGGCGGCGGCCAATGCGGTCAAACTAGGTCGCCTGATTGCATTTACGCCGGTAATGGCCAGGCCCGTTTGGAGGACCTCCTGAACGATCTTTCGCAATGGGCTGGCGGGATCGCCAAGCTGAATCACCCAGGCCTCAGACAGGTTGCTGTACGCCTGGCAGACAATGTCGGCGTCTTGTGGCGTCTGAACGATTAAAACCCCTGACTTGCGCCCGATGGTCTCCAGCGCAAACTGTAGGGCAATCGTGCAGATCTCCTCGAGATCCGTTGCGTCGGTTAACAAATCACTGAATGTTTCGATCGCCGTGCCAGAAGGCGGGATTGGAGATTTCGGATAGGAGGGTGGTAAGCTGGGATCAGTCATGTTTCATCGTGGTTGAGTTCAACCTTTTCCTTAAAATGTTTCAACGCTTACCGCATAGCCTTTTCCAGGTATTGTACGCAGGAAAGTTGGCGCGCTTGGGTCCAGCTCAATGCGCTCGCGCAGTGTTTTGATATGCACGCGCACCAGGTCGGGGCTGCCTCTACCGCTTGGATAATCCCAGACTTCGATTAGTAAGCGAGTCGGCGAAAAAGCCTCTCCCGGGTGGGTCATCAGGTGATAAAGTAGATCGTATTGCAGCGGCGTGAGGCGGATTTTCCCTTTCTGCGGGGTTTGCAGCTCGAAAGTCTGCGTATCCAGGATGTAGCTGCCAATCATTAGGCGACGATGATCTGGGTCGATATTGATGGTAAAGGTAACCTCGGATGAGGCGTCATTCGCCGCCAGGTTAGAAATGCCGCCTGGCGTCCAGCGTTCCGGGTCCAGGGTACGTCGTAAAATTGCCTCCACGCGCAAGAGCAATTCATCCAGATTGAATGGCTTACAAAGATAATCATCCCCGCCGACGCGAAAACCGGCAATTTTATCCTCCGGTTTAATTTTGGCAGTCAGAAACAACACCGGGGTCTCTTGTAAGCTGGGTTCGGCGCGCATGGCACGGCATACAGCATAACCATCCATGCCGCGCATAATTACATCAAGGATCACCAGGTCAGGCGGGTTCTGGAGGGCCAACTGGAAACCGTCCGCTCCATTATTAGCAACCGTCAACCTGAATCGATCGCTGCGCAAGCAGCGCTCAATGGTCCGGGCTACATAGCGATCATCTTCAATTACCAGGATATTGGCTGGCTCCATCATGCACCTCTATCAATAAGTAAATGTCTCAGCGTAACACCTTATTCGGGAACATCGGCGACAGGAAGGGAAACCCGAAAAATCATCTCATTTTCTGGCGTACATTCAGCTTCGATTTCTCCAGCGTGCTGGCGGACAATTTCTCGACAAATACTAAGCTCGAGACCGGTACCGCGTCCGCTGGTCGGCCCAACAAAATTTGGCTCAAAGATCGATTCGAGCTGGAGTAGTGGGATAGGCATGCCATTATCCTGGACTTCAATCTGTACCAATCCTTGCTGGTTCATCATCGAAGTGATCGCAATGGTGTGTTCCTGGCCGTTTACAGCCGCGTCACGCGCCAGCAACAACAAATTAACCCATACATCGACCAACTGGCGTTCATTCCCACGCACCATAGGCAGCTCTTCGGCCTGATGAGAGTACAAATGAATGCCAAGTGATTGTATCTGAGCGCCAACCAACGACAAAGCGTGTTGAATGGTTTGGTTGATCGAGAGCAACTGCAGCGATTCAGCAGCCGGACGCGAGAACTCCAACAAGCGTTGAACCACTTCGAGCAAGCGCCATCCGGCTTCTTCAATGGCCTCAGCTGACTCGCGCCCCGGCTGTTCGGGCGGGATGTCACGCAGCAGAAGCTTGGCGTCTGCAATAATGGTGGTCAAAGGGTTGTTTATCTGATGCGCTACCCCAGAGGCCAACTCACCCAGAGTGGCCATGCGTGCGGCCTGGGTAAGATGGGTCTGGGCGACTTTAATTTGAGCTTCCATCTGCTTTCGCTCGGTGATATCACGATCAACCGATTGGAACTCAAATAGTTTTCCGCGATTATCGAAAATGGCGCGATCCGTCCGGTGCAACCAGTGGGTGCGACCGTCCGGCAGGATGACCTGGTGTTCCAGCATCCCAACGCTGCGTTGTGGGCCAAAAGCGGATAGGTGTTCGACCAGTTTTTGCCGGTCATGTTCAGGCAAGAAGGAAAGCAGATTTTCACCTAGCAACGCTTCGCGACGACGATCGAAATAACGACAAAAGACCTCATTTACAAAGGTGAGCGTGCCATCCGGCGAAAACCGGCAGATGAGCTCCGTTTGATAATCCTCGACGATGGCGCGATAGCGGGCCTCGCTCTCTCGCAAAGCTTGTTCGGCCTGTTTATCGCGCGTGATGTCATGCGAAACATCCATATAACCGATCAAGCGATTGCCTGCCAGGGCATCTCGTAAAACTGCCATACGCGAGCTGACCCAGATCACCCTGCCATCCGGCGCCTGATATTGGCGCTCGATATAATGGCCTGTCGTCTGTTCTGGCCCCAGCAAACGAATGGGTGGATTGAAAGCGGTAAAATATCCTTCATTGACAGGCATACCCAGGCGTTCTTCAGCGCGAATACCATACATGTCTTCTGCGGCAGGATTCCAGTAGGTGATTTTTCCGTCCATGTCCCAAACCACTACCGCATCGCGAACATTATTCAACAAGAGCGCCTGGTAGCGGATTTTCTCGAGCGAACGTTTGATCGAATACTGGAGCTGGTCGCCCTGGACTGCTTTACGGATCAGGGATGGCAGCGTGATCAGGGAATCGCCCGTTTTTAACATATAATCGGCGGCGCCGCGCTGCAGACTTTGAGCAGCCAGGCGTTCGTCGCCCGGGCCGGCCATCATGATCACAGGTGTTTGAACCCCTCCGGTTTTCATTTTTTTGAGCGCATCCAGACCCGTGCCATCCGGTAACCGATAGTCCAATAGGACGATATCAAATTGCCCGGTTTTTACGAAATCGACTAATTGTTTGACGGTGCGCACCACATGCACATCGGGAATGCCGGCAATACGCAGATAATCCTTTACCAATTCCGTTTGAGTAGGATCATCCTCCGCCATCAGGACCCGATAATTGTCCGCCATCAAGCGATCGTAAAAATTTTTAAACAGTGGATCGTCAGAAGCAAGCATAAAGGGCCGCACTCATAAAGTTCATAAAAATGGCATTAACGTTTTTACGGGCTAATTTTACTCGAAAAATTAGCCTTCGGGGAGCAGAGAAAGACAAACGAATCCGCCCAAGCGATGGTCGTGCGGCGTTAAAAAACCGAGAGAAAATGGTTTTATGCGCCGACCTGGCGTAAAGCCTCCAGCGCGGCCGGATGCAGCAGGCTGTTAGATGCCAGGATGCCCCGGTTATGTTCCAGCGAACGACCCGTAGTGAAATCAAGCGCCTTGCCGTCCAAATCAGTGACGCACCCACCGGCCTCTTCGATGATAATCGATCCTGCGGCCTGGTCCCATATTTTTTCGCGATAATCAGGCCGATTCGCAGAAAGCAAGCGCACATACAACTCCCCTTGCCCGGCAGCCAGCACCGCGTATTTGGCCTGGCTATCCAGGTTTACCGAGGGTACTTCGACGCCCAGATTTTGTGCAAAGCGCCCCACCTGATCCACGTTGGTATGGCCGCTTTCAACGGAACGTAAGATGCGCGCCTGTGACGGTTGGCCGACCGGAGAGACCTGCAAACGCGCGAAGGCGCTTTCAGCCAACAGGGACGACGTCCAGGCGCCCTGCCCACGCACTGCGACGACCAGGGAGCCCACGCCTCCCATATCTTGAAAGGCGGCGTCCTTCAGGTTTGGACACCCCAGGACGCCCAATTGCACCTGCCCGTCGACCACCAAAGCCAGCGCCACAACGTACTGCTCGCCGCGAAGAAAACCCTTGGTGCCATCAATAGGATCAAGGGTCCAGAAACGTTGCGCCGAATCAACCCTTGCATGGTCAATCCAGCCGCACACCTGGTCTGCAGAGGCCGGCCGATCCTGGTCCTGCGCATAATGCGTGACAAGCTCCAGAATCCGGGCATTCTGGGGGTTAAGCAAGGCAACCGAATCTTCTTCCGCGACCATCGGATCATTGGGGAAAGTCTCCGCCAGGATACGACCGACCACAGCCTGGGCGGCGTAATCGGCCACGGTTACCGGGGAACGGTCTTCCTTGGTCAGGGCCGGGGTGATCAGTTCTTGTTGTACCCGGCGCACCGTCCGTGCCGCCTGGCGGGCGGCGTGCAGGGCAAAATGGATTTCGGGATGGGTTAAATCGATCATAAGCGGTCAACTCATTTCTCTAATAATTGGTTGGTGGATTGCCGTTTCCGGCATGCCACTTAAATCATAGGTCATGGCGCCAGTGATACGCACCGGAGTCATCTCTCCAGGCGGGATGGCGCCTTCAACAACGACCATGCCATCTATCTCGGGCGCATCGCGATAGGTGCGTCCCAGCGAAATACCATCTCCCTGCCCTTCGATGAGCACAGAGAGCGTCTTACCGACGAAAGCCTGGTTCTTCTCCAACGATATACCCTGCTGCAAGGCCATCAGGCGATCGTAGCGTTCTTGTTTGATTTCCGGTTGGAGCGTGTCGCCTAGCGCTTCGCTGGTTGTGCCAGGCTCGAAGGAAAATTGGAATGCGCCCACCCGATCAAAGCGGATTTCACGGACAAAATCTAGCAGGGTTTGGAACTCTTCTTCTGTTTCGCCGGGATACCCCACAATAAAAGTGGTTCGCAACGCCAGGCCGGGTAAAGTTGCACGCATTTTTTCTAATGTACGATACACCCAATCGATATTGGCCGGGCGGCGCATCCGCCGTAAAACATTCGGATGGGCATGTTGTAGGGGCATATCCAGGTACGGAACGATCTGAGGATGAGCTGCCATGACGTCGATGAGGCGGTCGGTGACATAACCGGGGTAGGCGTACATCACGCGGATCCAATCTACCTGCGGCGCGGCGTGCGCCAACATTTCCAACAGGCTGGCAAGGCCATCTTTCATGCCCAGGTCGTGGCCGAAATCGGTGGTATCTTGAGCGATCAAGATCAGCTCGCGCACGCCCAACTCCTGCATTGCGCGCGCCTCATCCAGGATAGACTGGATCGGCCGGCTGACTGCGGCGCCTTTTATGAGAGGGATGGCGCAGAAAGCGCACGGCCTGCGGCAGCCATCCGCAATTTTGATGTAAGCGCTGGCGCCCTGAACCGAGACGCGCTGGACCTTTTTCTCGTCGACGCCAATCGTTTCCGCCTCTGGCAGATGGTAGAAAGGCTGTGGGTGTTCGCCGTTACGAAGACCTTGCACCACGTCCACAATATCCATCCAGCGCCGCGTGCCGAGGATACCATCAATGCCCGGCGCCTGGCGCACAACTTCTACGCCATAGCGCTGTGTCAGGCAGCCGGCAGCGATGAGCATCTGCCCTTTGCGCTTTTGGGCGGCCAGCTCACGCAACACCTGGATCGACTCCTGCTTCGCCGGTCCGATGAAACCGCACGTATTCACGATCAAGATGCTGGCTCTCGACGGCCGGTCGGTTGACCGGTAGCCGGCGCCAGCCAATAATTGCGCCATCGATTCTGAATCGACTGTGTTTTTTGAACAGCCTAGAGAGACGAGATGAAAGGTTTTTTGATTCATATAGATACCTATAAAAATTCAATCATTATGGCAAGGCAGGGGCTTCGCCTGCAGGGATATTCGGGGCCGTAGCGCTAGGCGCGGCGCGCAGCGTAGCGGTTGGGGTGCGTGTGATGGTTGGAGTAGGGGTCAAAACCCCTTGGGGGGTATAGATGCGGTTCACCACCTCCCCGAAAGAACCCAAGGCGCCCATATCCTGTTGGTTAAAAAACACCTGTACGGCCGCGCCGTTGCTGGTAAGGATTTCGACGATCGATTCACCGACAAACGGGTAGGCGCTGCCTGGGATCACCCTCCCTTCAAATTCCACCTTCCCATCCACAATCGCACGGATCCAGGCGCGCTGCGTAATCGTCAAGTACACCTGCACGCCTGGCCCGCCGGCAGAGGGAGGCGCGATGGCAGCCGTGGCATCTGCGCCGGAGAGATCGACCTGGAGGGTGGGTTGCGCCGGCACGGGGATGGGAGTTCCAGGCGATAGCGTCGGCGTCTGGCTGGGGACTGGCGTAGCCAGGAGGATGTCGGCGATGGAAGGCGGAGTGAGAGAGACAGGCTGAGCAGCGCGCAGTGAAAAAATCCGCACCACGCCCCAGCCAATGAAAATCACCAAAAAGATGGCGAATGTCACGCCGATCAACACATCCGGAGAGAGCAAACGGCGCAACGGCGCAGGCAGGGGGCGACGCCGGCGCGGTTTTGGCTGTGTGTCTGGTTCTACTCGGGCAACTTTACGCGCGCTCAAGCGGGCTTGTAACCCCTCGGCAAACCGCAGCAGCAGCGGCTCGGGATCCATGCCCAGAAAAACAGCATAATTATCCAGCATGCCGCGTCCCTGCACCGGTGAGGGGAGATCATTCAGGCTGCCGCTTTCCAGCGCTTGCAGATAGTGGCGGCGCAGGTGGGTGTAACGGACGACATCATCCAGAGAAAGCCCCAATAACTCACGCTGATATTGCAATTGCCGGCCAACATCCGCAAATATTTGGTCGGCTTCTTCATAGCTGACCGGCGGATTCCCATTGGCCGGGGCGGCAGGCTTTGGAGGAGAAACACCAGCCTGCCCGGTGGAGCCTTCGCCATCCAGCGCCTCGATCAGCGGCTCGGGGTCCAGCTTTAAATAGCTCGCATAAGTCCGGAGAAACCCGCGCGCTTGCGCCATGGAAGGCAGCATCTCATAAGTACCTTCTTCCAATGCACGCAAATAGCGCTCACGCATATGCGTGGCGCTGGCGACCTGGTTCAGGGCAAGCTTTTGGGCTTCCCGGGCCTGTCGAAGCTGCTGACCGATGGTTTCCTTCATGATTGCCGGGAAAATATACCGGCCTGAGATTGGTTAGCGTGGCGCGGGCGAGACTTTAACCCGCTGCGCTTCGAGAGATGAAGTCGAACTCCATGACCCTCGCGCTACCCAAACCAGGCCGGCAATTGGCAGCCAATGCTGCGCGCCCGCCTATTCGGCTATCTGTTCTTCGGCTGCAGGGGCAGCTTCCGCCTGGGGCAGCAGCGGGGTTTCACCCTCACGATGGACAATTACCGTCACTGCAGGGATCAAATCCAGGGTCAGGCGCACATGCACCTTATATTCGCCCAGGTTGCGCAGCGGCTCAGAATCCATCTGGCGGCGGCTGACTTCGAGTCCGGCCTTATCCTTAATCGCATCGGCGATCATGGCAGGGGTGATCGAACCGTATAATTTACCGGTCTCGCCCGCTTTGGCCGGGAAGGTCAGCACGAGTGTGGAGAGCTGTGCGGCTACCCCACCCAACTGTTGATTAGACTGTGCGCGCACGTCAGCCGCTTTTGAGCGGATGTGCTCGGCCTGTTTGAGCGCACCAGGCGTCGCCAAGACAGCCAGGTTCTGAGGAATTAAGAAATTGCGGCCATAACCATCTGCAACTTTCTTAACATCGCCGGCGCGTCCTAGCTTATAGACATCTTTTAATAACAGTACCTTCATTTTCAAGCCCTTTCAGCTTAGGAATTTTGCGATGGCCAGGCAGATCTGACCGCCTTCATCGCAGCCCGAGGCGAAGGGTACAACGCCACGGGCCGAAGGATTCTACCAGAATGAGGGTTATGAGTCAACAAATGCAGCTTATAATTTATGTGCTATGGAACCAACTCCTTCGTCGCTGGACACAAAATCACACCGCGCACGCTCCATTCGAGTTGAGGCGATTGTGCTGCGGCATAGTAATTGGGGAGAGGCTGACCGGTTACTTACCCTGTTCACGCTCGAGATGGGCAAAGTGCGCGCCCTGGCGAAAGGGGCGCGCAAGCCCCGCTCGCGCAAGGCAGGTCACCTGGAACCATTTACCCGCGCCAGTCTGCAGTTGGCGCGCGGGCGTGAGATATTGCTCGTCACCCAGGCGGATACCCTGGACTCTTTCAGGCCGCTGCGCGAGGACCTGATGCTGACCACTTATGCATCCTACGTGATCGAGCTGCTGGATCGCTTTACCTATGAAGAGGGGGAACATCGTGCGTTGTACCAACTGTTGGCGGCCACGCTGGCGCGCCTGAGCAATTCTCCCAGCCCCGATATCGTCGCGCGATATTACGAAATGCGCATGCTAGACCTGTTGGGCTTCCGCCCACAATTATTCCAGTGTACGGGGTGTGGAGAGGAAATTCAAGCCCAAGACCAATTCTTTTCAGCCGAGTCCGGCGGGGTGCTGTGTCCCAAATGTGGGCCGCACACCGCCGGAGCCCGGCATGTTTCAATGTTGGCCTTGAAATATATGCGTCATTTTCAGCGCAGCAGTTTTAGCGAGGCTGCCCAAGCTCACCCTGGGGTGGTAGTGAACCGCGAGCTTGAGACCTTGATGCAGTATTACCTGACTTACCTGCTGGAGCGGGGCCTGAATACGCCGGCATTCCTGAGGCGGCTGAGGCAAGAGCAGGCAGGCGGCGAACGCCTGGATTAGGCAGCATCGTAACCTATCCCGGCGCCTTCCAGGTTAGTGGAGAAAAGCTGCTAAGTTGCTGCGGCCAGCTCGCCGGCTTTGAAGCCATTGCCGCCCGGTGATGGCGGCGCTTCATCCTCGCTGCGAAACTGGCTCATGTACAGGTCGTAATAGAAGCCCTTCTTCGCCAGCAGCTCTGCGTGCTTACCACGCTCCAGGATGTGACCTTGATCGATTACCAGGACTACGTCAGCATTGCGGATGGTGCTCAAGCGATGGGCGATCACAAAGCTGGTACGGTCTTTCAACAGCTCGATCAGGGCTTTCTGAATCAGGCGTTCGGTGCGCGTGTCCACGCTCGAGGTGGCTTCATCCAGGATCAGGATGCGCGGATCGGCCAGCGCGGCGCGGGCAATTGAGATTAACTGGCGCTGTCCCTGGCTGAGGCCGCTGCCGCGTTCACCCAAGACTGTTTGATAACCATCGGGCAATCGGTCCACGAAGGTGTCCACATGGGCCAGTTTGGCCGCGGCCAGGACTTCTTCATCCGAGGCGCCCGGACGGCCATAACGGATGTTTTCCATCACCGTCGTGCTGAACAAGAAAGTGTCTTGTAAGACGATGCCGATTTGCCTGCGCAGGCTTTCCATGGTCACATCGCGCACATCGACGCCATCGATACGCACCGCGCCATCGCACACATCATAAAAGCGCGGGATCATGTTGATAATGGTTGTCTTGCCTGCTCCGGTCGGACCTACGACAGCGATCATCTGGCCGGGTTCGGCTTTAAAGTTCACCTCGCTCAGCACCGGTAAGCCGGGCCTGTACGAAGCGCATACGTTCTCGAACTCCACCTGTCCCTGGATAGGCGGCATTTCAGTCGCACCGGGTTTGTTAACAATCTCAGGCTCGATATCCATCACATTAAAAATGCGCTCGCCGCCCGCAATTGCGTTTTGCAAATTTGTCCACAGGACAGCAATTTGTTGGATAGGCTGGTTAAAACGCTGCACGTAAGCCACAAAAGTGATCACTAACCCAAGTGAGACCGTAGAGCCAAAGAAAGAGCCCCCACCCAGGATCACCGCGCCGCCCACACCGGCTACAATCGCCAGGGCGACATAACCCAGCGCTTCCAGCGAGGGCGCCAAAGCGCTGGTATAGGCCACGGCGCGCACGTTGGCATCCCGATTGGCAGCATTGGTGACCCGGAAGTTCTCGATATTTTCGTCCGCGCGATTGAAAGCCTGCACCTCGCGCACCGAAGAAATACTTTCCTGCAATTCCGCGTTGACGCTCCCAATGCGCTCACGCGCCCGGCGAAAAGCCTTGCGCGCCTGACTTGAAAACCAGAGCGTAGCGCCGATCATCAGCGGAACCACCACCAGGCTTAGCAGGGCAAAGGGAACGCTCAGACGAAACATATTGTAAGACACCCAGCCCAACAGCATTATCCCGCTGAACACGTTCATCAAAGCAAAACTAAGCGCCTGTTGGATAGTTTCCGAGTCGTTGGTGATGCGGCTCATCAAGTCGCCAGCCTCGTGCTCACCATAGTAACCCAAGGATAGGCGCAGTAATTGCTGGTAGAGATCCTCGCGGATATCTCGCAGGGCGTGGTTTCCGGCCCAGCTCATCGTAAAGAATGACAGGCCAGACATGAGCGCACCGATTACATATAAAGCGAGGACAATCAGCACCAATTCGCCTAACCCACTCAAACGCTGGGCCTGGGTTTGTGCACCGGTGGCGGCGGGTGGGCGGGTAAAATTCATCGCGCTCATCACGCCCAGGATCACGCGCTGGGTGAAGCTCTCGGGCGACTTTCCTTCGGACATCCAACAGTTCGTAGACGACGCACTGCTTGGCGCCTGTCCGCCAAAACTGCCGAAAGTTCGCTCTGCAATCGGGGTCAGGTAACAATCAGTAGCCTGGCCCAACAGGTCTGGTACAGTTACTTGCGTCCAGGTTGAGATCACGAGGAAGACCAGGACCATAATCAGCGATATCCAGAATGGTTTGAAGTAATGACCAAAGCGCGCCAAAGTCTGGCTGAGATGTTTCGGCTTGATAGTGTCCTGGCTCATAATACGGCGCATACCGTCTGAATTACCAAACATATTAACTCCTTAGGTTCCGGCAATTATCGAGTAGTCGTTCTGAACTGGGGATTCGTGATTCGATAAATGCTCAAAGTGAGCGTTCCTGTGCAGACGACGCAAGTTGAGGGATTTCTTCTAACGTATCGCCTAGGAGCTGCGAATTATAGATTTCAGCATAGATCGGGCTGTCATCCATCAGTTCAGCATGCATGCCGCGTGCTACAACCTGGCCTTTATCCAAGACCAGGATCTGATCGGCATGGCGGACCGTGCTGATGCGCTGGGCGATGACAAAGCTGGTGCGCCCATCCATAAGGTGATCCAGGGCTTTCTGGATACGGGCCTCTGTGGCCAGGTCTACGCTGCTGGTTGAATCATCCAAAACCAGGATGCGTGGATTGAGCAGTAAGGCACGTGCGATGGCAAGGCGCTGTTTCTGGCCTCCGCTAAGGGTTGCGCCGCGCTCGCCTACTGGGGTATCATAGCCTTCGGGGAAAGAGATGATAAAATCATGCGCTTCGGCGGCCTTGGCTGCGGCAATGACGTCGTCAAGCGTGGCATCCGTTTTGCCAAAAGCGATGTTGTCGCGGATGGTCCCCGAGAAAAGGGTGGTCTCTTGCAGCACGATGCCGATCTGGCTGCGCAGCGATTCCAGGGTGACATCACGTAAGTCAAATCCATCGATGGTTACCCTTCCTTCGCTGGGGTCATAAAATCGAGGGATCATATTAATAATAGTCGTTTTACCTGAGCCGGTAGCGCCCAACAAGGCAATCGTCTGGCCTGGCTCAGCCATGAAGCTGACGTTCCTTAAGACCGGAGCACCGCTGTTGAAATAACGGAAGGTAACATTGTCAAAAGCAACCCGACCCACTACCTGGGGCAGTGGTTTTGCCCCAGGTTTATTGGCCACATCGCTCTGGGCATCCAAGATTTCGAAAATACGATTGGAAGAAGCCGAGGCTTGGCCTAATTGAGTGATGATGAAGCCGAACTGCGCCAGGGGTAAAAACAGATAAACTAGATACAGGCTGAACTCTTGCCACTCGCCTATCGTCAGTGTCCCGTTGATGATCTGCCGGCCGCCGAAATACAAAGATAGCGCCTGGCCAAGGTTGGCGATCAGGAACACCATCGGGAACATGAAGGTCAACGTGCGAGAAACCGAGATTTGTTGGTCCATCAGCGCACTGGCAGAGCGATTGAAGCGCGCCGTTTCGTCCAGCTCACGTGCGAAGGCTTTAATCACCTTGATGCCGGCCAGGCTTTCTTGAAGATTCGTATTCAAGGCAGACAGTTTCACCTGTACTTTGGCAAACAAGGGCCGGCTGAGGTTGCCAAAGATCATGAATATAATCAAGGAAACCGGCAAGACCGGCATGATCAAGAGGGTCAGACGAAAGTTCGTATAGAAGAGGATGATCAATGTGCCGACAAGCAGCAGAATTGCACCGACCAATTGCAGTAAACCTTGACCCAGGAACAGGCGTACTTTTTCGACATCGTCCGTGGCCCTGACCATCAACTGGCCAGTCTGGTTGCGATCGTGATATGAAAATGACAGTTTTTGAACCTTCGAAAACAGATCGTTACGCAGGTCGAATGCGACCGCCTGAGAATTACGCTCACCCCAATAGGATTGCAAGAACGCAAACAACCCGCGGAAGATGGCGAAAATCACAATCGCAATCATGGCAGTGAGCAGCATGGAAGGCGCATTCAATTTATTCGTGTTTAACTGGGCGACCAGTTGGTCCTTGACCCAATTGGTTGGGTAATTCAAGGCTTCCAGAATTTTTGGCAGGGCGGCTGGCATGGCGGCCGCCGGGATTTTATCCAACACAGCCAGGATGTTCTGGGCCAGGCTGCCCTGAGTGATCGCATCGATGATGCGGCCGACCAGCTTTGGGACTGCCAACTGGGCCAGGGTAGCGACTACTAAGAACAGGTAAGGCAGAACTGCCTGGCGGCGATAGTGGGTCAGGTAGCGCATTGCACGGCCTAAAGAACCCTTCTGCCCGGCGCGATGATCGGTACGAGCTGTTGTATTTTGCAATCCAAACACTCCTTATAGCATTGACGGGTAGAAGCCCGCTAAGCTGCTTGCTGCATGAATTCTTTTCTTTCCAGGCTTCTAGCCGCGCTGGTTAACGCGCGCAGCGCCTCGCTGATCGAGGCTTGCTCCTCTTCGGACAGTGTTGTGGTCAACTGTTCCATCCAACCTTGGCGGGCCCGGATGCTTTCCTGCACTAACTGGCGACCCTTATCTGTCAGCTCAATTCTTTTCGCCCGCCGGTCCGCTGCGTCCTCCGAGCGAGCGACTAAACCTTGTTGGACAAGCCGGTCGATCATCTGGCTGGCAGCCGCATCCGTCACGCCCAGGTGGTCGCCAAGGTCAGATACCCCACACGACCCTTTATAGTTCAAACGAAGCAAGGTGTTCATTTGCGGCATGGAGAGCCCGGACTGCTTCGAAAATTGCATAAAATCGCGCATGGAACGCCGCATGAATACTTCGGTCCACGCTTGCAGGATTGCAGGGAATTGCTCTTCGGGTTGGTCAGGTGTACGAATCATTTAACCTCACTTATTAGTTAAGTGAGGTTAAATATATAATACATACTCTCAATTGTCAATATATGTCAAATAAGGATCGGATTAGAAACAGCGCCGATCAACCGGCTCCCTCCATGACATAGTGCGTTAATTCACTGACGCTCCATTCGCCAATGCCCAATTTATTCACCGTGCGACCGCGTTTGTAATAGTCCGTGCGGTGAATGATGCAGGCCAGGCGGATGATGCTGTCAATCCCTTTAACAGAAACGCCGAAGCGCTCTCCAAAAGATGCGATCGGGACCAGGCTCATAGGCACGTCCTCCGTAATATAGCGGTGATTGAGCGTAGGCGGCGCCTGGATGCCATAATAACCTGGCTGGTTGTGGATTGCCTCGTACAGGTCGGTCCCTGAAGCATCGTAAGCCATTTTCAACCACTCCTGAGCGGTACGCGCCCGGATGCCCACCGAAGCAGCCACGGTAACACGCTCACGATCCAAGACCTCCAAAACACGTGCTACAGAAGGTGTAACGCCATCGATATAAAATTGGAACTCGCCCCTGGTCGACTCGATCCGGCCGGCATTTAACAAGGTCAAAGCTGGATGAAAAATAGCGCCCATATTGTTCAGACCGGTGTGCAGCACACTGTGCCCGTCGATAAACTGCGGATAAGCCGGGTGTAACGCCTCCAGGACGCGCTCCGTGTGATTGGCAGGCAGCGCGGCCACCGGGACCGACTCTTTGATGCGGAAAATCCGCGCCTGGGCGGGTCCATCCGAACGGCTGGCATAGATTAACGTTTCGGCTTCAGCTACGATCACGCGGCCTTTACAGCCATACTCTTTCAGCACCTGCATAAACTCCAGGGCCCCACCCGTACGACCTGGGTTCAGGACAACCACCTGGCCATCCTGTAAAAATGGGGCGGCAGATTGGGCAATATCAGCATGCGCGGTGGAAGGGACGACCACCATAATGACTTCTGCCCCTTCTAAAGCCTCGCCCATGTTGAATGTAACGCAGTCAATACGTGCAAAACCGCGCGGACCGCATTCATAGCTTTCCAATTCGATCCCACCTCGGGCTTGAATAACCCGAATGTTATCCGCAGTGCGGTTATATAATCGCACAGGAAAATCCATCAAGGCCAAATGGGCGGCCATGGCTTTACCGCCATGCCCGGCTCCAACGACCGCGTAGTGAGTTTTTTTATTCATCTCAGTTTCCTTATCAACGATTGAACACGTTTTTTTTCGTCCAGGGGCGCCAGGCCATTTTCATCTACCGGCAGACAGGCCCCTTCCAGGATGCGCGTTTTCACCTGGCCAAGCGCAAAAGGGTTATTGCGTAACTGCGGCGCGTCCAAGATGCCAGATGTAACTGCTCTCGCCAGGGTAGCCGGGTCGGCGAGCGGATCAGGTTGCGTATCATCTGCCAGTTTTCGAATTGCCTGTAAGGTAATTTGGGCCTGCTCAACCAGCTCACTGCGGCGGGCGCGGATTTTTGGGTCGGCGGTCATATCAGGCTGGCCAACCAAGGCATTCTGGATGGCGCGCCGGGCTAGCTTGCAGGATTCGATCACATCGGAGGCAGTGGCGGCGTGGTCAGCCTCGGATCGCCCGAC
>JAYRNN010000274.1:0-4018 GCA_041912175.1 Anaerolineales bacterium
ATGTCTGCCCGCTTCGCTTTCCTGAAAAGACCGCCGAAGCCTGTCCCGTCAACCATAAGAACTGGGCCAAGAAAGGCTGCACCGTTATGATGCCTACCAGCATGGGCGCCCGTTTGCGCTATACTCTTGACCGCTCATCCCAGGCTTACAAGGACGCCTACAAGCAGCGCACCGCTGTCGAACGAATCAACAGTCAGGCCAAAGCCCTGGGTATCGAGCGCCCGCATTTCCGCAACGGCATGGCGATTGCCAACCTGAACACACTCATCTACATCCTGATCAATCTACGCCTGCTCCAGCGTATTCGACAGCGCTAGTCCGAAAACGATTGAATTGTTAAAGAACTGAAAAGCCCGTTTTGGAAAACGTAACCAACCAAATCGTTGGTTACGTTTTTTCGTAATCACGACGTAACCATCTATGGTTGGTCTAACCCTCTTTAAAGAAAATATAGTTTAGTATCCGCTACCGTCAATATTGACAAAAAAATAGAGCGTGTTTTCATCATCCGCGACGTTTCATTTTTGCTGACGCCTGAGATACAATAACCATAATAAATCTTATTAAGGAGGTTACAACATGACTAAAATTTTCGAAAAAGATAGTATGGTTAATAAAGGTGTTCTAACTTATATGGAGATGCTCGGGACACTTTATCCATTCAACTACACAACATGCAAGGATGAGTATCTTGCAGGCAGAACGACAGCATGGCTTGGAGTGTGTCTTTCTTGGACACCGGTCTATCTGATTTCCGGTGCTGATGCAGCAAAAGTCCTGACAAGAACATGTACCAATCGAGATTTTTCCCTTATGAAAGTGGGGCAAAGCAAACACGCTCTAATCTGCAATGAGAAGGGACATTTGATAGCTGACGGAGTAATAATGAAAGAAGAAGGAGAAAAGTACCGGACTTATTGGATGGCACCTTGTATAACCTATTATGTAGAATGTGCAAAAGCCGAAGGTCTAGACATCAGCGGCGAATTTGTGTCTGATGAGTACTTTTTCCAGATAGATGGCCCCAAATCCCTGGAAATACTAGAGGAAGCTACTCAGACCGATCTTCATGATCTAAAATTTGGTATGAACAAAGTAGTGCCCATAGTTGGAACAAGCATGAAGGTTCAGCGCCTTGGGATGTCTGGGGCTCTGGCTTATGAGGTCCATGGAGATGTATCATATGCAGAAGAAGTATACTCCAAACTTCGTGAAGTTTTGGATGCATACGGCGGTAAGCCGCAGGGAATCGGTAATTATGGTTATGTTAACCATACCATTGCCGGTTATCCAAATCAGATGCAGCATTACTTGTTCCCATACGGAGAGTGTGACCCAAATCTCGGAAATATGATGGAACAATCTGGCATGTCAATGCTTCCTTCCGGAAGCGCCGCTGATAAACCGGAGACCTTTTATGTAAATCCATACGAAATCGGTTGGGGTCACTTAGTCAATATGGACCACGAATTCATGGGAAAAGAAGCGTTAATGCAAATCAAAAAGAGTCCTCAACGTCAAGTGTGCTCGTTGGAATGGGATGCTGATGATGTAGCAGACGTGTTTTCATCCCAATTCCGTGGTACCGACATTGAACCTTATGATGAGATTCATGAACATTGTGATCTTGATCTTTTGAAATGGACCCTCCACGGTGATTTTGTAAAAGCAGATGACAAGATAATTGGATACACTACCGGAAGAGCCTATGCATATTATGAGAAACGCATGGTATCCCTCGGCTTTATTGATCCTAAATACATCAACGAGGGTGATGAGGTTATTGTAGTGTGGGGTAGCCAGGGGCATCCGGTAAAAGAAATTCGTGCTAAGGTTGCGCGGTTCCCTTATTACCAAGGTGACTGGCGTAATGAAACCTGCGACGTTGATAAACTTGTACCGAAAAAATATTAAGACTTAGCGGAGTATTCCAATGTTTACAAACCTCCGGACTGAAATCGGACAGCCGCAAAACCCGGGAACGGGCAACGATCAATTCAATTGTCCGACAGGTGTAACAATTAATACGCTGAATGGAGATATTGTGATCGCTGATACCTGTAACCAGCGAGTCCAAGTCTTTAAAAGTGACCTGAGCTATAAAGGCACTTTAGGGGCGCCTGAAGAAGGCGGCAACGACAACCAGCACTTTAGCCGGCCGATGGGCGTGGCGGTGGACGCCGGCGGTTACATCTATGTTGCTGACAATGAGAATTTCCGGGTACAGAAGTGCAGCCTGGGAACGAGTTCTTTCACCTGCACGACTTTTGCTGGCGAGACCGGCGTATTCGATGATGGATTCGGACATATTAACCCAACCAGCGTGGCAATTGATCAGGCCGGGCGGGTGTTTGTTGCCGACGAATGGAACAGCCGGGTGCAGATATATGATGCGAATGGGGTTTATCTAACCACAATTGGCGGACAAGGTGATGAACGCAGTAACAATTCCCGAGCCCCGTTAGGTGTAGCTGTGGATAATGCCGGTAATCTATATACAGCAGACGCCTGGAACCACCGCGTGCAAAAATTTGCCCTCGGCGTCCCCGGCTGGCGGCAAGCAAATATCAATGGCTTTGGCAGCCGCCAGGTCGATCAACTGCCATCAATGGAAGTCTTCAACAACAAACTCTATGTGGGCGCCTCCAATTATGCTGAAGGGGTGCACCATGTATTCTCCACCAGCAATGCCAAAGACTGGCAGGAGGGCGCGCACGATTTCCAGGACGGGGTATCCACCCTGAAAACTTTCTCCAATCAACTGTATGCCGGTACTTGGGGTGGCCTTATATGGAAGAGCCCGGATGGGGCCAACTGGACCCATGTCTTCACCCTCCCCGAAGGGGGCTTGGCCAGCATGAGCGAGTTTAACGGCGCTTTATATGCCGGGACGTACTGCGGAGATCCTGCTATAGGCGCTTCGATTTACGAATCAACGGATGGGGATAACTGGACGCCTTTCGTTACTGGTGGGAACGGCGATGTAAATGTCTGTGGCGTGATCTCGGCGGCCACCTTCAAGGGCAATCACTACTTCGGAGCAGCCGACTGGACCGGCGCCACGGGCGCCCGCATCTGGCGAACGGATGGCGCAACGCTCTCCGTCGTCGTCGATAACGGTTTTAACAACCCCGAGAATTACGCTCCGGGCGGCCTGGAAGCCTTCGAAGACTGGCTGTATGTCAGCGTGCATAATCCAAACAGCTATCAGGTCTGGCGATCCAGCAGCGGCGATAGCGGCAGTTGGTCAAAGATATTCGAAACCGGCATGGGGCAGCCGGGCATCGGTGGGCATACCGGCCTTATCGTGTTCGAGGACCAACTCTACCTGGCCACTTACAATAATTGGAGCGGGATGCAGGTCTGGCGCACCAGCGATGGCGTGAATTGGTTCCAGGTCGGGGTCGATGGATTCGGCGACAGCAACAACGAGCGCACGGAATGGAGTAATAGCATCGCCGAATTCAATCACCGGCTCTTTTTCGGGGCGACCAATTATGCCAATGGCGGTGAAGTCTGGCAGATGATGCAGCAGATTTTCTTGCCAGTTATCAATAATTGACAGGCTAACTGCCTGTCAATCTGTAAGACAAGCTGACAGCTTGTCCTACATTAATACGCGCGGTCCCACTTGTCCATGGTCCAGGTCATGGATGCGCTCTTGCTCTCGGCTTCCTGGGCTTTTTGCAGGCTCTGGAGATAGAGCCGCTGGGCGCGATACGCATTCAGTTCGAGGGTACTCAAGGCCAGGCTGGTGGGATCTGGGTCGCTGCTCTCGGTGCTGGCCAGCTCCTGGAAGCTGGCCCAACGTACGTACAGCATGATCAGCTCGAAATGCCTGTCCAGGACCGTGGTTATATCGGCGTCATCGTCCAGGAAGGCATGGTCGGCCTGGTAGAGCAGGTTGATGTCATCGCTGGCCAGTGGGCTGGCCGAGATCCACAACTGGCCGGGGGTTTCGCCGTCATCGGAGGGCTGCACGTCGTACCAATAACCCGCCTCGTAAAAGCCGGGCGCG
>JAYRNN010000275.1:0-23175 GCA_041912175.1 Anaerolineales bacterium
AATTGGTAGATTTCCGCGAGAAAATGAAGACCCCAATACCGAGGTTGATCAAAAATACCAGAATTTGAATGACAATAATCAATCGAGAATAAAGTTGAAAACTTATCCCCGATAATTTAAGAACAATCGCCCTGCCCATGGTCAACTGCATTGCCAGGCAAGGCGATTCTCGACATACTTCATTCAGGGCATCAAAATAAAGCGGTATGGCTGCCAGAAACAAAAAGATACTCAAGCCCGTGAAAATCCACCAGCCTGTCCGAGCAACCGAGACCCAACGCCTATTTGTACGAGACTGATTTTCTAGCGCCTGCATATCCTTTGTGATTACAGTAACGATCCCAAAGGAAGCTATTTATGCGAGCCGGTTAATTACAATTTCATCATATAATCATTACTGTATTCCTGATCATTTTACTCGATTTAATACATTTCTGATCAATATTAGTCGTATTTCGACAAAGGCTCATTCAATCTTAACCTGACTGTGGCTCCAATTTTGTCGCCACCAACGCCTGCGATGTAAAGGCAATAATTTTATCCATTGCTGCACAAAATTCTTTTTTCGTGCTTAACAGCGCCGGGATTCGGTTGAATTCTGCATTTGTCAGACCACCAGGTTCAAACCCTTCGATGAAGTATGGCAACTGGCGCAGGCGAGCCATGACATCTGGCGGCGCTTCTTTACGAATACGTGGCTCAAAGCGTAGATGGCCGAGTTTCAAGAACATATCATTGAGGAAAGGCGGCGGCAATGTAAACACAGCTCGCGAGCCGGCGATCTCTTCCACATGCCAGCAATGTAGCACGCCGTTCACCACGGGGCCAGGTCGCAGCGAGCAGATCAGGAGTTTGCTCGGATAAGCGCGTTGACGGAAAATTCGATAGGCATTCTTGAAGACCGCCAATCCCGCCCAACGCTGATCTTCTACGCTGAGCTCGAAACCTGCCTGCCTGGCTTGCTCGCTGAACTCTGGCGCCCCCTCCCAGCGTGCGCTCATAAATGTAATTACAGATCGCCAACCTGTAAGATCAACCCCATTCTGGCGTGCTTCGAGTAAACCCGCTTGGACCGCCTCGGCTACAGCAATAAATTGCGCGACTGTGTAACCCGAAGTGCAGTTTGTCGGGATTCCCTGCGCGGTTAACCTGCGAATTACCTCCACACCTTCGCAACTTCCAGGGATCTTGATGGCGATATTTTCACCCAACGATCTGAGTTCCAAAGCCTGTTTTACCATCAGTTCGGTATCAAAGAATGTATACGGATTTACTTGCCCGGAGAGATGACCATAGCAATAGTCGGTGCGCTGATAAACCGGCAGATACATCTCTGCCCCTAAGCGAACGATCTCCTTATACAATTCCCAACCTATTTGCGTAGCATCTTGGTCTGAATGCTGCGCTGCATATTCGGCGACCCAGGCAGACCAACGGGCTGGGTCATCTTGAATAGCCTGGTAAGAGAGAGGTGGATTGGTCGTAACCCCAGTAAAACGTGTTTCTGCCGGGTTATCGGGGTCGAAAAGACGTTGTAATTGTCTTCTTACACCCGCTTGTTGTTCGGCTGGATAATTGGCGATCAAATTGTTTGCCCAATTTCGATAAACGAGTGGTGAAGAATCCCACCAAATCTCAACCGACGGCGCAGTATGCATCAAGCGATCCAGGATCGTTTCTTCGATTGTGTCTTGAGTGGAGGACATTGCTACACTTCCTTTCGAATTGATTCTGAATATGTAAAATCAGACTAATTATGAGGCAGCAACGCTTAAGGTATCTAGATGTTTGTCTTATAGATGTATATACATCATAGCGTATACTCGATGACACGTCAAGTCCTCGTAAAAGGAATATGAGAAATTTCCACAATTGCTTGACATTGCGTAAAAAATAAATTAAGATTAAGTTGTCTACACGGCTTCAATCGAACGTCTATACAACGATAATCTAATTACTGAATATCTGGAATTTCCGATGGAAAACTGAACAGGCTAAACATGATGTCAGTTTTAAACAAATCCGAAGGAATCCCCCTCTATACCCAAATCCGCAAATCGTTGCGTGATGATATCGTCAATAAAGTACTCATCCCAGGGCAAAAGATTCCGTCTGAAGATGAATTAGCGGTTAAATTTGGAGTCAGCCGCATGACAGTGCGCCAGGGAATTGCAGATTTGATTGATGAAGGGTTGCTTTATCGCCGGCATGGTGTGGGCACGTTTGTCGCCCAGCCTCATTTCGAGCGAGATCACTCGCGCTTGACCAGCTTTGTGGAGAGCGCCAAAGAAGATGGCATCGACCTGGACATCCGGGTATTGATTGCGGACATTTTACCTGCTAAACTCAAAGTAGCCCAATCACTTTCGCTTCAAGAAGGTGAACTGGTAGTCCGGGTAAAGACCCTACGTTTTGTTGAAGAGACTCCGATCACGGTTCACGACTCATATGTCCCTTACAAGCTATTTCCACAATTACTCCAGGAAGATCTGGAAGCGTATCACTTATGGGATATTTTTGATTCGTATGGTTTCCGCGTAAAACGGGCTGTTCAAAAGCTGGAAGCGCGTGAGGCCGATGAAGAAGTCGCCGAGCTGCTGCAGGTCGATGAAGGATTTCCAATCCTTTATAAAGAACGCATTGTTTTCTTGGACAATGGCACCCCGGTAGAGTTTACGTACTGCTACAATCGCGGGGACCGTTACTCTTTGACGATTGTACTCAACCGCTAGAATTTAAGCTTTTACGAAGAAAGGAGGAAAATCAGAGAAAAATATTTCAGGCAATCGAAACCCGAAAACGAATCATTTTCGTTTGTGCGAGAAAATCTAAAATATCCAACTTATGCTGACTACCCGGCAGGAAGGAAATTGTTATGCCCATAACACCTTTTAAAGTTATCATGAAAGACGCATTTGATCGCAGATATGGGGTCGGAGCGTTCAATATCGTTAATGATCTAACTTTAGAAGCAGTTTTACAGGCTGCCGAAGCAGCTCGGTCGCCAGTGATCGTTCAAACTTCCGTTAAAACAGTCAAACAAATCGGCCTGGATGTGCTCTACGCCATGTGGGTCGAGATGGCCCGTAAGACCACCGTCCCAGTCTGCATGCACCTGGATCATTGCCCTGACAGGGCAGTGATCAGCGCCTGCCTGGCCCGCGGCTGGGATTCGGTGTTATTTGACGCCTCATCATTGCCCTATGAGGAGAACCGACGTCAATGCATAGAGGTTGTCGCCGAGGCCAAAAAATATGGGGCGGGAGTTGAAGGTGAAATTGAGGGCATCAAAGGCGTCGAAGATGGAATTGGTTCCGACACCGAGTCGGCGCGCCAAACCTTGAAAGCCTCGCTTGATTTCATTCAAGCCACCGGGATCGACTGCTTCGCGCCGGCGATCGGCAATGCGCATGGCGTCTATAAGGAGACCCCGAAACTAGACGCTCAACGGGTAACGGACATCGTTTCAGTGATCCCAATTCCAATGGCCTTGCACGGTGGGACCGGCCTGACCAATGAACAATTTCAAGATTTGATCGCGCGTGGTTGTTCGAAGGTGAACATTTCGACAGCGCTTAAAATGATCTATATGCAATCGAATTTGGCCTTCTTGCGAGAAGCCGAAGCCAAAAATAAGTGGGACCCACCATCGCTCTTCAAACATGTAAACCAGGCAGTGCGCGAGATGGTGACTGGGTATCTCGAGGTCTTTGGGTCGGTGGGGAAGGCATGATGAACGCGCTGATTTTCGATTGCGACGGCGTTCTGGCGGATACAGAGCAATTCGGCCACCTGCCTGCCTTTAACCAAACTTTTCAAGAGTTCGGGTTGCCGGTAGAGTGGTCAAAAGAGGAATATGGGGTCAAGCTAAAAATCGCCGGCGGCAAGGAACGTATGGCCAGCTTATTGACCCCCGAATTTGTGGCCAAGGCGGATCTGCCGGCGGACCCCGAAGCTCAGAAAAAAATGATCGCCGATTGGCATAAACGCAAAACCGAGATTTACAAACAATTAATCCGAGAAGGTCGTTTGCCTGGTCGCCCGGGTGTGGCGCGTATTGTTCAAGAAGCCTGTTCTGCAGGTTGGAGCCTGGCGGTGGCGTCGACTTCTGCCGAAGAATCTGTGCGCGGCGTCTTAGAGTACGTGGTCGGCAAAGATCTGGCTAATCAGTTCCTTGTTCTGGCGGGTGATATTGTCCCCAAAAAGAAACCTGCCCCAGACATCTATTTGTTGACATTAGAAAAACTAGGGCTTTCAGCGGATCAATGCCTGGTTGTCGAAGATTCAGCCAATGGTTTATTGGCTGCTCAATCCGCCGGCATTCGCTGTATCGTCACCCTGAGCAGCTACACCTGGGAGGAGGATATGACGGGCGCGTTGCTGGTCATCAGTGACTTGGGCGAGCCAGATGCGCCGATGCAGATCATTGCTAATCATAGTCAAGCAAATCCAGGCCGATACATTACTCTGAAGAATCTTGAGGCCTGCCTTCATAGTTGAGCAAGAGGAGCGCATTTATGAGCAAAGATGTCGAATATGTCGTAAGGTTGATTGCTAACACTGTGTTTGAGAATGAACAATACTTCAGTGAGCTGGACGGCGTGGTTGGCGATGGCGACTTTGGTTATTCAATCGCACGCGGCTTCGAAAAAGTCATCAACGAATGGGACACAATCGATCAAAGTCTGCCAGGGAATACTCTTAAAGGCGTCTCCATGAAGATCGTTGGGGCAGTCGGAGGCGTTTCAGGCACAGTCTGGGGCACTGCTTTCTTGCGAGCAGGTATAACCTTGGGTACGAAAACCGAAATCACACCTGAGGATGTCATCGCCATGTTTCGTTCCGCAATTGAAGGGATCAAGAAGCGCGGCAATACCGATCTTGGCGACAAAACCTTGCTCGACGCGCTGGTACCCGCAGTCGACCAATTAGAAAAATCATTCAATGAGGGAAAAGATGCCAGTACTGCGTTGGATGAAGCCGCCGTTGTTTGCCGGCAAGCCGCCGAAGCTACCCGCCCGATGCTGGCCAAACGCGGCCGCGCCGCCTATACAGGTGAGCGTAGTATTGGGACATTAGATGCAGGCGCAGTTGCGATGGCTGTTTTGTTTGAGGCTGTTAGCAAAGCCTGGAAAGAATAACCAGTATTCTCGAAAAATGAAAGGATTCGGATATGAAGAAATTTGTCAATGACCCCAAGAATTTTGTTCCAGAAATGCTTAAGGGTATTGCTCTGGCAAACCCAAAGACGCTCAAGTACATCCCAGAATATAACCTGATCATGCGCGCGGAGATCCCCCTTGCAGACAAAGTGTCCATCATGCAAGGTTCAGGATCGGGACATGAGCCCGCGCACGTCATGACTGTAGGACGTGGTATGCTGGATGCCGCTTGCCCGGGTAACGTCTTTGCGGCGCCGCCAGCGGATTTCGTCTACCAAACCACAAAACTGGTTGCATCGCCAAAAGGTGTCTTGCATTTGTTGAATAACTACACCGGGGACACCATGTCATTTAACATGGGACGCGAAATGGCCGAGGCGGAAGGGATCGAGGTTCGCACCGTCACGATCAATGATGACGTTGCAGTGAAAGACTCGACCTGGACGATTGGCCGCCGTGGCGTTGCCGGAAACTTCTTCGTCATGAAGGCAACTGGCGCGGCTGCCGAACGCGGCGCCAGCCTGGAAGCATTGGAGGCGCTCGGCAATCGGGTCGTCTCTGTAACCCGCACCATGGGCATGGCTTTGACCGGCTGCACCCCACCCGCCAAAGGCACGCCGATCTTTACCCTGGCAGATGACGAGATGGAAATGGGCATCGGCATCCATGGCGAGCCAGGTCGCAAGCGAGTGAAGATGGCGCCTGCCAACGAGATCGTCGATGAAATGCTCGAAGCCGTCGCCAGTGATATTCCATTCAAGGCTGGCGATGAGGTGGCTTTGATGATCAACGGCATGGGCGGAACGCCGATTTCTGAGCTCTATCTTCTGTACGGCTATGCGCACGAGCAGGTCGAAAAACGCGGCATGAAAATTAAGCGCAACTATGTCGGCGAGTACTGCACTTCCTTGGAAATGGCAGGCTACTCGTTGACGCTGGTCAAACTCGATCCTGAGTTGGAGGATCTACTGGCAGCGCCGGCTGAGATTGCTATCCGCGTATTCTAGATGTTTTGAGAAATAAAAAGTAGTTTTTTGCGAGACAGAAACAACGCAAAAAACTACTTTCATTTAAATAACGCTCCGAAAAGAACGCTTGCCGTCAAGCGCAAGAACGGGCAACACTGACGCCTAAATTGTCGGCATGGTCACTAATCCGTTCCAGGCTTCTCAAGGTTTCGGTAAAGATCACATCCGCTTCAGGTTGGCAAATACCTTCTTCGATACGGCGGATGTGCGCCTGGCGTGTTTTCCAATATAACCAATCGAATTCGCCTTCCAAGCGGCACACCTCCCTGGCTTTCTCAGAATTGCTTTCTGTAAATGCCTGGATCGCCAGTGAATAGTTGCAATATGCGTGATTCCATAATTGTTCGAGCTCTTCGACAGCCGGGGCGCTAAAGGCTACATGATTATCGATACGCTCAAGAGCATTTTGAGCGATATCTTCAGCCATGTCTCCAACCCGCTCGATATCGGTGAGTAAACTTTTTAGCTGAAAACAGCGCTTTTGTTGGGTCACACTCAAATCTTCACGCATCAATACATTTATAAAATTTGCTAGCTCTTTCGTCACCGGATCTACCAACGTTTCTTCCTGAACCAGGACACGTTGGATGTTGCTGGTATCCAGGTTTATCAAAGCCAGGCAACTGTCGCGCAACATTTGAGCTGTAATTTCTCCAACTCGCGTTAACTCTCGAGCTGCCTCGTTTAGCGCAACGGCGGGAACGCTATATTGCATTTCGTCAATATAGGCTGTGGCCTTAACTTTTTCAGGGGCGCCGGAGACCGGCACGAGCCAGGCGGATATCTGAGCCAATTGTTTAACAAATGGAAAAAGTAGCACACTCACCGCCACATTAAATATCGTATGGGCGTTGGCGATTTGGCGTGGAAGATCGGATGAGGTGTGGGAGATAAATTCAGCAAACTGGCTGATAAACGGCAAGAATAGCATTACCCCAAAAACGTTGATTAAAATTTGAGCGATCGAAGCCTGGCGAGCGCCTCGCGAAAGCTGTAATGAGGCGATCAGACCTGTGATACACGAACCGATATTTGCGCCCAGGATGATGCCAATCGCGCCTTCGAGCGAGATTACGTTGCTCATGCCCATGGCGACCGCCATACTTGTCACTGCGGTGCTGCTCTGGGTGATGGATGTCATCACTAATCCAGCGAGGACTCCAACGAGGGGGTGTTGGCTCATAATAACGAGAAGATTCGATACCCAAGCGATCTCTACCAGGCTTTCGAGGGCCAATGACATATAGGCCATACCGACAAAGACAAGCCCTAAACCCATCAGGATTTCGCCGTATTTTTTCCAATCGCGATGGGGGAAAAACTCAAGAAAGATAAAACCAAAAATTACCAGCAGCAACCGGTAGGCGCCGATATCAAAGGCGACGATTTGCGCAGTGATCGTTGTCCCAATTTCTTGTCCTAACATGACGCCAATCGACTGTTCAACAGTCATCAAATTAGCATTAATTAAGCCCATCATGGTGACCATTAGCAGACCGCTGCTTTGCAGAACCGCCGTGGCAGCAGCCCCAAAGGCAGCGCTTTTCAATCGCCCGCTGGTCACCCGATCCAACCATTTCTGGATCTGATCGCCCGCCATTTTTTCCATCCCCGCACTCAATATACGAATTCCATACATAAATAATGCTAGCCCCCCCAGGATTTGCAGAACCCCGATCATGCGTCCTCCGCGTTCACGTAGATTTCAATAACCAAATAATTATAAGCCAAGTTCATTAAGGATAGGGCTTTGCTGACATGATTGTCGTCAAGAATAGCCTCGACAGAGCTAATGAAATAATCCGTTTTGGCGATTTTGACCCCCGAGAGATTCCGGCGCGTTGGCGATTGACGGCTTTTGTCGATATTCCGAACCTATCAATTATCCCGACAAGACCGGTTTCACCGTCATCCAAAGGCCCTCTTTTGGCCTTAAAGTGATTAAGGGCTCTGGCTCTACTTTTGATCCGGGTTTTAGTTCGAAATGGCTGGCCTGGACGAGGGAGGCCAGGATCAGTTGGGCCTCGAGCAGCGCGAAGCTATTGTTTCGGCGCGTGAAGTAATCGAAAAGCGCGCCAGGGCCTTCTCAGCATTGTATTTTTGGCGATAGAAACGTCGATCGATGCCGGCCTGGATCAGGATCCGCAGCGGGTTGAACAATGCTGCAATCGCCAGGGTTGAAACGACGATTGCGACCGGCGAATTGTCTACCCCGGTCAGCTTGCACACAGACCCAGCCCGGTATAGATTAACCAACGCCATCGTGGCGAAGGCGGGTGACCGGTCGGGAAGAGCACCGGAATAAAGCACATCGGAAATATTAACGGCAGCCAGGCCCAGGTGTTATACCACATCGATAATACAAGCAGCGCCGGCGGGTGCAACGGGGCGACGCTGAAAGATCGAATATACGCCTCGGCCGGCAGAATACTTGCTAACGCTGGCAAGTAAAGCAGCCAACCGATCACGTTGCGTGGCTGGTGCGAAGTAATCAAAGTAGCCAGAAATGCGAAGCTGACCGGCAAAATCAATCCGAAAAAGATATTACCCAGGTTGACGCGGCTTTGTCCGCTGTTTTTTTCATTTAGAAACGATCGCGCAGCGCGGTCTTAGCGGCATGATAACCGCACATCCCGTGCACCGCTCCGCCGGGCGGCGTCGAGGCCGAGCATAGATAGAGCCCTTCAACCGGGGTGCGATATGGACTTACGCTGACCAGGGGTCTAAAATAGAGCTGGCGGATATCCTGAACGCCGCCGATGATGTCGCCCCCGATATAATTCGCATTATAGGCTTCCAGTTGCGCGGTATTATAGGTGTGGCGGGCCAGGATTCGATCGCGAAAGCCCGGCGCAAAGCGTTCGATCTGGTTTTCGATCGCGTTGGTCATATCCACAGTCGAGCCATTGGGTACATGACAGTAGGCCCATAGCGTATGCCTCCCACGCGGTGCGCGCGTGTCGTCAAACAGGCTTTGTTGAGTGACAAGCACGTATGGCTTTTCGACGATCTTACCATCCCAAACCTGGCGCTCGGCGCGTTCGATTTCATCCAGGGTCCCGCCAAGATGCACCGTGGCCGCCTGCAGGCATTCCTTCGCTTCCCAGGGTACCGGGCCATCCAGGGCATAGTCGACCTTGAAGACCCCCAGCCCGTAACGATAGCGCTGCAAAGCCCGCCGGTACCCGCCGGGCAGTTGATCTCCGGCCAGTTTCAACATCTCGCGCGGAGAAGTATCCAATAGCACGGCCCGCGCTGGGGGGAGCTGCGCCAGGCTCTCCACCTTGCAGCCCGTGACCACCTGGCCGCCCAACGCAACCAGGTAATTCAGCATTGCGTGCGAGATCGCCTGGGAGCCGCCGCGCGCCAGCGGCCATCCCGTGGCGTGCGCCAGCATGCCCAGGCTCAAGCCCACCCCGGCCGTCGAAATGAGATCCAGGGGTTGGATGGCGTGCCCGGCGATGCCGGCAAATAACGCCCGCGCCCGTACACCCTTGAAAGTCCGCCTGGCCAGCATTGCAGCCGGTTGGATCGCGCTGAGCCCGAACTGGCTCAAGGCGATAATGTGGCGCGGCGGCAATGGCAGCGGCCCTAGCAAGTCGTCGAGGATCTTTTGCCAGTTCCCGGCTAACGGCGCCATCAATCGCCGGTAGGCATGGCGATCATCACCCAACCCCTGCGCGGTCTGGTCGATGGAACGATAAACCATCACTGCGCTGCCATCATCCAAAGGATGGGCGACCTGCGCAGGGGCAAAGATCCATTCCAGGCCATGCGCTTCCAGGTTCAGGTTTCGGAAAAATGGCGCGGCCACACCCATAGGGTGGATGGCCGAACACACATCGTGCCAATATCCAGGCAAGGTCAGCTCGGCAGTGCGCGTGCCGCCGCCGATTTGCGCTTCCGCCTCGTACACAATCACCGAACGTCCGGCTTGCGCCAGGGTGATGGCGGCCGCCAAACCATTTGGGCCCGAACCGACGACCACTGCATCGTACGATGAAAGCGCCTGGTTTGCAGTTGTAAGCATGGATTAATCCATCATCCGCCCACCTTTGATTTAACCCAGCGCACTGGCGTTCCCAGGACGTAAATCATCGTGCGCGCCCCGGCATTCTTCCACACGTTTTTTGCCGCGCTCCATTGCAGTTTAGAATCGACGCACACCTTCTCAAAGGTGACTCGCCCTTTCACGCCCAGGTGGGCTGCCAGGTTTCCCAATACCGTCCGCCAGATCATTTCCTGTTGGGCGGCAGACCCAAAATAACGATCGAACATTTCATAGATCGGATCCGACGATCGCTCCAATGATTGTACCTGGGCGACCGGAGTCCCATCTTCATCTTCCTGAACGCTGAACGTATTCCAGCCGGACACCGGAAATCCTTCCGGCGTCATGACCGTGAACTGGTTATCATCCACGTACAAAACTGTGACCCCGCTGCTGACCGGTAAAATGCTGGGCGTACCGGGGAAGGCAGGCACCTTTGCCGAAATGAATAAGACGTCGTTCGGCTTGATCCCTGTCATGGGCGGGTAAAAGTGGTTCTCTGGGGGCTGAAAATCGGCAAATTTTACCTTCCAAATGTGCATAATTTCCGCCGGAGACTGACCTGCGCCCTCCAGCCGCACGCGATACGTTTTTTGCCACAGCCTACCAAAACCATGCAGTGCGCCCGAGCGTTTACGACCCGCGATGTTGATATTGGTCGCGCCGGGCGGCACGGCCTCTACCTCGATCGTCGGAGTAGGTTTTGCCCAACCAGATGCTTCGTCTGGCGGGGTTTCTGAACTGACATGCTGCGCACCTTGATCGCTCATTTTCCGTACCTCCATACCCATAAAGAAATCTATCTCCCGGCAGCTTTAAGCGCCTCCGCTTCGGTTGGATAGATCTGAATCGCTTCGTTCAAACGTGTTAGCTCAAAAATTTGCTGGTAGTGCTCTCCCAGGCCAAAAGCTAACAGGCGCTGCTTCTGCCTCTGCACACGGATCAGCATGGTCACTAACAACCCAATCCCGGAGCTATTCATGAACGATAACCCGCTGAAATTCAATATGATGATCCTTGCCCCTTTGGAGCTGGCTTCTGCATAAGCATCCATCAGTGCGGATTCGGCAAAGGCATTGATTTCGCCCTGGATATCCATCACGCTGGTGCTGTTGCCCGCCATGCGAACATTTACCGTGATATTGGCCTTGGTCATTCCCTCGTCTCCTTTTCTAAAAACTACTGGTTATTTGCCTGATGTAAGGCGCTTGTCTCATCGGTATAAATATCCATAAAATCCGATAAACGCGTGATCTTGAAGATTTCGATATAATGATCGCTCAATCCAAATACAACCAGCCGGCGGTGATTTTTTCGAGCCTGCGCCAGCAGCCCAACGATTAACGCGATCCCGGTGCTATTGATGTAGCTGACCTCGGTGAAGTTCAACACAATCGTGGTTGGGTCTTGAGCATCGGCCTCGTGATAGGCCTGGTTCAAAGCCGCCTCGGCAAAAGCATTGATTTCGCCTTGCAGATCGATCGTCGCCGAACCCTGCTCGAGACGCACAGCCGCCTCAAAAGGTTGTGATTTCATTCTGCGCCTCCTTGCTTTTCTTCAGGCTTGAGCGTAAAGATCATCTCGATGGTGTGGTGTCCCTCATCCGCATGGATTTCCATCTTATCGACCATGCTCTCGATCAAAAAGAGGCCCCAGCCGCGTGGGGATTGCAGGCCGGCCAGTTTTGCATCCAGGTCGGGTTTGACGTGCTCGGGTATTTTTGTGCCTGCGCCCCGATCGGTTACCAGGATGGTGAAATTATCCACCGATTTCAGCACTCGGATGCTGGCCGGGACGGCCGGGTCGTACTTATTCCCGTGCTCGATCGCATTCAACGTGGCTTCTGCGACAGCCGTCTTCAAATTTTCCAGCCGCTCGGCAGGGAAACCCGCCGAACGAACGATCTCTGCCACTTGCTCCATCGCCAGTCTTTCATTGCCGGGTTCGCTCGGCAAGCTGAAATCGGCCAGCACGGTCATTTTCTCATCAACGCCGATGGATCCATCGACCGGCTGCATGACCGGCAAGCGCCGGATCGTCACGAAGGTCACGTCATCCTCCTGCTCCCAGCCCGCGCCGGTGAACTTCCTCAGCTCATCCATCAACATTTCGATCTGATCGGAACAGTCGTCGCAATGTGATATTAATTCGGACAGGCGCGGGAAGCCAAACATCTTCCCATCCAGATTATGCGCTTCAACCAGCCCGTCGCTATACAGGAGCAGGCTTTCACCGGGCGCCAGGTCAGCCTGGGTTTCCTCATAAGCCATGTCAGGCATCAAGCCGAGCGGCATGCCCGTGGCGCGCAATTCGAGCGCTCCGTTGGGGGTGCATTTTTGCGGCAGGTTATGCCCGGCATTTGCAAAGACAAATTCCCCCGTCGTAGGGTCCAGCAGGAGGTACAGGCAGGTTACAAACATATTGCGCGGGATATCCGGGCAAAGCAGGTTATTCGTGCGTTCCAAAACCGCGCCTGGGGCGATTAACCTTTCTGCAGCGCCGCGCAAGATCGACCGCGTGGTTGCCATCACCAGCGCCGCCGGCACGCCTTTGCCGGTTACGTCGCCGGTGATGATCCCCAGCCGCCCGTCGGGAAATTCGAGGAAATCATAAAAATCGCCGCTGACCTCACGCGCCGGCTTCCAAAGCGCATCCAACTGCCAGTTATCTAACCCGGGCAACTCTTTTGGCAATAGCGTCTCCTGGATCACGCGCGCCACGCGTAATTCTTGTTCCATGCGCTCACGCTCACGCGCCTCGGCCTGCTGCTGGCGGGCGAGCTGCGCCACGCGCAAAGCCGGCGCCGCCTGGGTCGCCAGGGTATTCAACAAGCGGAAGTCGTCGCTCGAGTATTCCTGTTCGCTCAAGCGCGGGCCCAGGTTCAGCAGCCCGATTAACTCCCCCTGGCTGACCAAAGGCACGACGATTTTCACCCCCACATTCTTCATGAATTCCAGCGCCGGCGAGTCAAAAGTCAACTTTTCTACCGGGACAACGCCGGGCGAGCTGACCAGGTAATTGAGAAAGGGGTCGTTCGGAGCGAATTCATATTCGACCGGTTTTACCTGTCGAGGCGGTAATGGCGCCGAAGGTTTCGGGTGTTCGACCCCCAACGGATCATCACGCCGTTTACCCGGACTGCTTTTTCGGCGAAATAGCTTCATTTTGATCCCAATACTCCTATTTACGACGATATTATAACAGAACAGCGCGACAATGTGGGTAATGTAGGGTGGGCGGTAGGGTGATCGCATTTGGATGCAATTGGGCCCTCGAGCGGTTGAAACTGCACCAAAAAGATTATATTCTTAATTTACGGATATTCGCAAATCTTAGACTAAAATAGTAGCAACCTGCCCAACCGCCCTCCCGGTAGAACCTGACCTCCACATCCACGGAGACAACCTTGGCCAACAACACTGAAATCGAAAAACGCTTGTGGGACGCCGCCGACGACTTGCGCGCCAACTCCAAGCTGAAATCTTCCGAGTATTCCATCCCTGTGCTCGGCCTGATCTTCCTGCGTTTCGCCGACCACAAGTTTGCATTGGCAGAAAAGGACTTCCACGGCCACACGACCGGTCGCCGCCAGGTGGGCAAGCTCGATGTCCAGGCGAAGGGCGTCATGTACATCCCGCCGGAAGCACGCTGGCCGAAGCTGATCGAGCTGCCCGAAGGCGCCAACATCGGCAAAGCCATCAACGACGCCATGCGCCGCATCGAAGAAGAAAACGAAGACCTGCGCGATGTGCTGCCCAAGACCTATAACCGCCTGGATAACGCCGTCTTGATCTCGCTGCTCAAAAACTTCAACCTCATTCCGATGGACATCGAAGGCGACGCCTTCGGCAAGATTTACGAATATTTCCTGGGCAAGTTTGCCATGTCGGAGGGCCAGAAGGGCGGCGAATTCTTCACCCCGACCGCACTGGTCAAGCTGATCGTCGAAATCATCGAACCCTACCACGGTTACATCTACGATCCGGCCTGCGGTTCGGGGGGCATGTTTGTGCAGAGCGCCGGTTTTATCAAACGCCGCCGCCACGATCCCAGCCGCGAGATCAGCATCTATGGGCTGGAAAAAGTCGCCGAAACCGTGCGCCTGTGCAAGCTCAACCTGGCCGTGCATGGGCTGGCCGGCGATATCAGGCAGGCCAACAGCTACTACGAAGACCTGCACAAAGCCAGCGGCAAATTCGACTTCGTCATGGCCAACCCGCCCTTCAACGTGGATAAGGTCGACAAGGAACGCTTGAAAGACGACACGGCCCGCTTTCCGCTGGGCATGCCCAGGGCGGATAACGCCAATTATTTATGGATCCAGCTTTTTTACAGCGCCCTGAATGAGCACGGCCGCGCCGGTTTCGTCATGGCCAACAGCGCCGCCGACGCCAGGCAATCGGAGCTGGAGATCCGTAAGCAGCTCATCCAGGCCGGCGTGGTGGACGTGATGATCGCCATTGGGAGTAACTTCTTTTATACCGTCACCCTGCCCTGTACCTTGTGGTTTCTGGATAAGGGCAAGCAAGCCACGGCCCGCGCAGACCGGGTCTTGTTCATCGATGCGCGCGGGATTTACAACCAGGTCGACCGCGCCCACCGCGAGTTCACCCCTGCCCAGGTCGATTTTATCGCCGCCCTGGTGCGCCTGTATCGCGGGGAAGAGTTGAATGGTTACCAGTTTGACCCGGCGGGCTTGAACCTGACCCAATCTCAAATCGAAAATCTAAAATCGGCAATCGCCAATCAACAATATATGGATGTACCTGGGCTATGCAAGGTAGCTGCTCGCGCCGAGATCGAGGCGCAGGGATGGAGCTTGAACCCTGGAAGGTATGTGGGGGTGGCGGAACGAGACGCCGATGATACCAATTTCGTTAAATTGCTTGAAAAGTTGTATGAGGAATTAGAGGTGCTCAATGCGAATGGGAATGAGCTAGAAGAGAAAATTTCGGGAAATATCTCTGGTTTGCTTGATATTATGAGAAGACCAAGATGACTTTTCCGATTGACTGGCAGAAAGTTCCTATGCAAGAATTATACACCGGCTTCTGGGATGGTCCACATGCGACCCCCAAAGAGGCAGCAAGCGGTCCAATATATCTAGGCATTCGCAATATTACCGAAGATGGTCATCTAGATTTCTCAGAAATCCGACATATCGCCGAAGAAGATTATCCCACATGGATTAAAAGAGTTGAGCCAAAATCTGGTGACATAGTTTTTACTTATGAAGCCACACTACATCGGTATGCAATCATACCTGATGGTTTTCGAGGATGTCTTGGCCGAAGATTGGCATTGATCAGAACTAATCCACAGGTTGTAAATACCAGGTTCTTGTTTTATTATTTTTTTGGGGACGAGTGGCGAAAAACAGTATCGAAGTATATGATTTTAGGTTCTACGGTTGATCGTATTCCGATTATCGATTTCCCTAATTTTGAGGTTTATTTACCACCATTATCAACCCAAAATAAAATCGCCGCCATCCTCTCCGCATACGATGACCTGATCGAGAACAACACCCGCCGTATTAAAATCCTGGAAGAAATGGCCCAGGCCATCTACCGCGAATGGTTCGTCCACTTCCGCTTTCCGGGGCATGAGGGTGTGAAGATGGTGGAGACGGAGTTGGGATTGGCGCCGGAGGGATGGAAGGTTGTTAGCTTTACAGATGCAGTTGATGTCCTAAGCGGTGGAACTCCTCGTACATCGATACCAGAGTATTGGGATGGCGATATACGATGGTTTACACCTCAGGATATCAATGATTTTCCATTCGTCATAAAAACGGTAAGAACAATTACTGACCTCGGTTTAAGCAAATGTAATTCCAGATTATATCCAGCCAATTCCATCTTCGTTACTGCAAGGGGCACCGTGGGAAAGTGCGTTCTAGCGGCTGTGCCTATGGCAATGAGCCAAACAAGCTATGCTTTGCTGGGTAAAGAAGACTTGTCTCAATATTTTGTATACCTATTGATGCAAAACCTTGTGGACGTTTTCAGGAAGAAGGCAACTGGCGCAGTATTTGATACAATCATCGTGGACACTTTCCGTCAACAGCTGATTATTCTCCCGACGAGGACTGTTGTACATCTGTTTGATCGTTGCGTAATACCTTTATTTCAAAATATAAAAAACCTCCAATTAAGAAATAACAACCTCCGCCAAACTCGAGATTTGTTGCTACCCAAACTCGTCAGCGGCGAGCTGGACGTAACCGAGCTAGATATTCAAGTGGAGCAATATTGACGGAAGAGCACGAGACCCAATTCGCCTCCTTCATAGTCCACCTCTGCTATTCCCCACAAATTAGCGGCGGTGGTATAGACCTCAACCTCGAATTCTTCATGATCTACAACCGTTTCGAGTTTGCACTCATACAGGCTCATTTGGGATAATTTCAGTCCTGCCAGGGAAAAATCGCCATGCAGATGACCCTACCCCACCAACCAGATCTTAAACCAATCGAGCTAGAGTATCCTTACTGGCTTGGGCAGCGCGTCTCCAGTTATGAAGGAAAATTCTCAGCGCTGCGCGCAGCGATCCCCGTTTTTGAACGCCAGCCGTTCCGGCTGGAGGCTGGCGTCAACCCGAATCTGGATATGATCCTGCGCCAACCGCCTGGCTTCGAAAGCGGTCCCAAGATACCGGTTAGCATCGTATCAAAAAATTACCAGCTCATCCAGCACCAGCAGATATTGGATGCGATGATTTCGGTATTCCAGGAGATGGCTTGGGAGGCAGACTCCTTCGATGTCAATCTGACGATCTCCGAATTCGGCGAGCGCGTCTGGGTCAAAATTTTCCTACCGATGTTCGTGTTCGTCCCTGGCGATGGGCATCCGATTAACCTCGAGGTTCATTTATTCAACTCGGTCGATCGAAGCTGCGCTATGGAGATTCGCCTGGGCTGGTGGCGTTTGGTATGCAAAAATGGGCTGTGGGTTGGCTCCTACCGGTCCTTCAGAAGGATCCACAATTTGCTGATCCCCGAGCGACGTTTTACGGCCAAAGATTTCTTGAGAGATGAAATCGAAGCCGCGCAAGGCGATCGAAAAAGGTTCGAGCGCTGGTTGAATACACCACTGAAAACGGAGCGAATAACGCAATGGGCGGGTCGAGAGGTCGAGAAAACCTGGGGGGTGCATGCCGCCGCCAGGGTATTTCACATCGCAATGACTGGTTTTGATGGGACAGTTAAACCAGCCTTTGAAAAAGCTAAACCGCATCAATTGACGGTGTTTAATGAGATTCAAGTGCCCGGCCTGAGTATACCGGCCGACAACCTGTTTCATCTTGTTCAAATTCTAAGCTGGATTGCCGGCCGGCAGCCATCGCTGGAAAAAAGATTTGAGAAGCAGCAGCAGATTAATGAATTAATCAGATCGCTTGAAAATTTGATGGTATAAATAGGTACAGTAGAATAACAAAAGCATGATCACTGAAGAGTCTGTTAATTTACCCTACATGCCGGAGATCGTTAACCGCATAACGCGGCGGTTTCACCCTCTCCGTATTATTCTATTCGGCTCGTGGGCGCGCGGTGAAGCCCGTCCGGATAGTGATTACGATATGTTGGTTGTCTTGCCCGAGGTAAGAGACAAACGCCAGGCTGCCATATCGATCGGTAATTCATTAAGTGATTTGCCGATCAGCAAAGATATCGTGGTGACCACGCCGGACGAAATCGCGACGCGGGGCGATCTGATCGGTGATATTCTCCGCCCGGCTTTACGTGAAGGCAAGGTAATCTATGAGCGCGACTGAAGCAGCGCGTTGGCTGGCTTATTCTCTTTCAGACCTGAAGGCCGCCAGAAAACTGCTCGCAGAACCGGATTTTTATCCTCGCCACGTGTGTTTCCTTTCTCAGCAGTCTGCCGAGAAAGCGTTAAAAGCTGCTTTAGTATTTGCAGAAATTGAATTCCCATTTACACACGATCTGGACCGGCTACGAGAAGCTATCCCAGCCGATTGGACGGTAAAAAAGACTTTTCCCCAGCTTTATGGCCTTTCCATCTGGGCGGTAGAATCCCGTTATCCAGGTGATATGCCGGATATTGTCATCGGCGATGCCCAAAACGCGCTATCGCTGGCAGAAGCTATCTACGAAACCGTAGTCAAAGATATCGAACACCTTTCCAAATATAGTGGGGATCTACACCAGGGTAGCTGACTTATTTGGGGGATCGTTGCAGCAACATTCCGCAGATTTCACCGAAGACGCACTGATCGAACAGCCTTCCCTCGCCCTTTTGTCCGCGTTGGGCTGGAAAACTGCCAACTGCTACGCCGAGACCTTTGGCTCGGGCGGGATGCTCGGCCGCCAGACAAGCAGTGAGGTTCTGCTCATCTCGCGCCTCATCCCTGCTCTCGAAAAACTCAACCCCGCCTTGCCTGCGCATGCCTTGCAGTTGGCCATCGATGAGCTACTGCGTGAGCGCAGCCTGATGAGCCCGGCGCACGCCAACCGCGAGGTATATCAGCTCCTCAAGGATGGCGTGAAAGTCGCTTACCGCGACCAGGAGGGCCTAGAAACCACAGAAACAGTCCGCTTGATCGACTGGGAAAATCCGGATCAAAATGATTTCTTCCTGGCCTCACAGTTTTGGATCACGGGCAACCTGTATAAGCGCCGCCCCGACCTGGTCGGTTTTGTCAACGGTATTCCCCTGCTGCTGGTCGAGCTCAAAGCCTCCCACAAAAACCTGGTCGACGCCTACAATGATAATCTGCGGGATTATAAAGACACCATCCCACACCTGTTCTGGTATAACGCATTCATCCTGCTTTCCAACGGCAGCGATGCCAGGCTCGGCAGCCTGACCGCGGATTGGGAGCATTTTAATGATTGGAAGAAGATCAACCAGGAAGGCGAAGCCGGGGTGGTTTCTTTGGAAACAATCCTACGTGGAGTGTGCGACCCGGCGCGCTTGCTCGACCTGGTCGAAAACTTCACCCTCTTCGCCGAAGCCCAGGGCGGCCTGCATAAACTCGTAGCTAAAAACCACCAGTATTTAGGGGTGAACAACGCCTTCGAAGCCGTCCGGCGGCTCCGCTTGGTCCCGAGCGAGGCCGGCGGCGAGGGCCAAAAACTGGGCGTCTTCTGGCACACCCAGGGCAGCGGCAAGTCTTACTCGATGATCTTTTTCGCCCAGAAAGTGCTGCGCAAGTTGCCCGGCGACTGGACTTTCGTCGTCGTCACCGATCGCACGGACCTGGACGACCAGATCTACAAGAACTTCGCCAGCGTTGGCGCGGCGACCGAGGCCGAAGAGTGGGTGCGCGCCCAGAGCGGCGAGCATCTCAAACTTTTATTGCAGGAAGATCACCGCTATGTCTTTACCCTGATCCAGAAATTTCGTACCGACACGGGCGAGCCCTATCCGACGCTCTCGCCGCGCTCGGATATTATCGTCATGACGGATGAGGCCCACCGCAGCCAGTACGACGTGCTGGCCTTGAATATGCGCAACGCCCTGCCCCACGCCGCCTTCCTGGCCTTTACCGGCACGCCATTGATCGCCGGCGAAGAGCGCACCAAGCAGGTTTTCGGCGATTACGTCAGTATCTACAATTTCAAACAGTCGGTGGAAGATAACGCCACCGTCCCGCTGTATTACGAGAACCGCATCCCCGAGCTGCAGCTCGCCAACCAGAACCTGAACGAGGATATCCAGCGCCTGATCGAGGAGGCCGAGCTGGATGAAGCCCAGGAAGCCCGCCTGGAGCGGGAGTTTTCGCACGAGTATCACCTGATCACGCGCGACGAGCGCCTGGAAGTGATCGCTGAAGACATCGTGCTGCACTTTATGGGGCGCGGCTTCCAGGGGAAGGCCATGGTCATATCGATCGACAAAGCCGCCGCCGTACGCATGTACGACAAAGTCCGTAAGTATTGGAAGATGCACCTGGCCGAGCTGGCGGCCGAGCTGGAGACCTGCGATCCGGAAGACCGTCCCGAGCTCCAGGCCAAGGTCGATTTCATGCGCCAGACGGATATGGCCGTGGTGGTCTCGCAGGGGCAAAACGAAATCGCCGATATGCGCGCCCTGGGATTGGATATCCTGCCGCACCGTAGGCGGATCGTGGAAGAAGACCTGGACACCCGCTTTAAGGATCCCCAGGATCCTTTCCGGATCGTTTTTGTGTGCGCCATGTGGATGACCGGTTTCGATGTGCCCAGTTGCTCGACGATCTACCTGGACAAGCCGATGCGCAACCATACCCTGATGCAGACCATCGCCCGCGCCAACCGGGTCTTCAAGGATAAGGTCAACGGCCTGATCGTGGATTACATCGGCGTGTTCCGTGATTTACAGCGGGCGCTGGCGATCTACGGCACGGGCCTGGGCGGCGGCGCCGCTTCTGGCGAAATGCCGGTAGAGACCAAGCAGGCCTTGATCGTGCGCCTGCGTGAGACGATCCAGGAGACCCAAAATTTCTTATCCGGCCTGGGCGTCGACCTTGACCACATCCACCAATCGGAAGGTTTTGAACGCGTCCACCTGCTCGACCTGGCTGTGCAATCGATTGCCCCGGTTGAGGATGCGGTCGACGCCGTCCTGGTGAACGATGAAACCAAACGCACGTACCTGAACCTGGCCGCTGATGTGGACCGGCTTTTCCAGGCAATTTTACCGGATCAAGCCGCCAATGAATTTGGCATGCCGCGCAAAGCCATCCTGGTGATCGCCGAGAAAATCCGCGCCCTGACCCCGCCCGCCGATATCCGCGAAGTCATTGGCGCGGTCGGCGACCTGCTGGATGATTCGATCCTACCAGCCAAGGATGGCTACGTCATCCGGACTTCCGGAACCATCGATCGGTTTGTCGACCTGAGCAAGATTGACTTCGAGGCGCTCAAGCGGCAGTTCGAGAAGGCTCGCAAGCACATCGAAGCCGAAAAACTGCGCGCCCTGCTGAACGGCAAGCTGGGCCGTATGCTGCGTTTGAACAAGAGCCGCATGGATTATTACCAGCAGTTCCAGAAAATGATCGCCGAATATAATTCCGGAGCCAAGAACATCGACGCCTTCTTTGCGGAACTCATTTCGTTTGCCGGAAAGCTTAACGAAGAAGAAAAACGCGCCATCGCCGAACAGCTTAACGAAGAAGAGCTGGCCTTATTCGACATATTAACCAAGCCGGAAGTCAAGCTCACCCGCAGCGAACGAGAGCAAGTCAAGCAAGTAGCCCACGAACTCTTGGATACCCTGAAAGCCGAGCGTCTGGTCCTGGATTGGCGCAAAAAACAGCAAACCCGCGCCGCCGTCGAAGTCGCCATTCAGAATGTACTGGACAAACTGCCTCAGGCCTACACCACCGGGCTATACCAGCAAAAATGCAGCCTGGTGTACCAACATGTGTACGATAACTACTACGGCTCAGGAAAGAGCATCTATACGCTTGCCGCTTAAACATCGCTGATCAGATTGAATTGCTATCCTTTGATCGCGGTTGCAAATAAAACCAGCCCTGAAGCAACCACAACCCATTCAAACCCCCACATATACCCCACAAAACAACAGAACCGCCATATCTGGCGGTTCCAAGGTGGGCGAAGAGGGGCTCGAACCCCCGACCTCCTCTGTGTAAGAGAGGCGCTCTGACCAACTGAGCTATTCGCCCGGCGCCACACATTATACCCCATTTCTTCTTACCTCCTCGCTCAATTCACATTACATAAAATCCATTTGCAGAAATGTTGCTAAATCATAATCTGAATACAGATTGAATTGCATTCGATTAAATCTTGTGATAAAATAATTGGTAAGCTTATCTATTAAATTCATTATTCATTGTCTTGTGAACATTTCAATATCAGCCACCCCAGGAGGTTTTTTATGAGCTACGAAGAGGTAATCCGCCAGGAACGCCCCCAAATGTCCAAAAGTTTTGCCAAGCTGGCCGACTTCCTGCTCGATTCATACGTGGAAGCAGCATTTATGACGGCCAGCGAGCTGGCCCAAGCATTAAACCTGGACGCGGCGACCGTGGTGCGTTTTTCTCAGCACCTTGGCTATACCGGCTTCCCGAAACTCCAACGGGAAATTCGCCAACGCGTTAAGAAGGACCTGCTCATTCGCCCACTACAGACCAGTGATTTATCGTCTTCGACCGGCATCACCTCTACTGCGATGAAAGAAGTGCTTCAAGCGCTCGATCAGACCCGCATCTCACTAGATACCGATGCCTTAAGCAAACTGGTCGATGAAATCGGTCAGGCCCGGCGCGTCACGATTCTACCGGAAGGACCCGCTCAGCCAACCGCTTATAGCCTGGTGCTTTTCCTCGAGCAGGGCGGATTTCCCGTTTATATCGCCCGCACCGGGTTGGCTGATCTGGCTCGCACGGTGAATAACACGACCCCGCATGACCTGCTGATCGCCCTAGAAGTTGCCGGGCAATCTCCTTATATTGCGCGCGCCATGGGTGAGGCGCAGGCCAAAGGCATTCCGACCGCATCCATTGTCGCCGCGGCGTCTCTACCCACCGCGCGCTATGCCAACACGGTATTGGCCGCTCAATCGCACCCTTCGATCGGCGTCGGGATCATCGCCATCGAAACCATCGTTTATGCGCTCTCGCAGGTTTTACGCTGGCGCTTTGCCGAACGCTTCGTCGGCACCGAACAGGCAATCGCAGAACTTTCGGAACAGATTCAGCAACCACTCGAATAGTTTGGTAGAATCTGTCCCGGGAGAGTTCTATGCGATTTATACGCTATCAAACTGGCCAGGAACCAGCGCGCTTCGGCTGGGTACTGGAGACGCCTGAAGGCGCCCTGGTCGGGGCAGTGGATGGAAGCCCGTTCAGCGAGTTTCGCCGCCTGGACGCCGGTCAGCCGCTCGAAAATGTAAAGCTGCTTGCCCCTTTGCGACCAAGCAAGGTTATTTGTGTCGGGCGGAACTACGTGGCGCACGCA
>JAYRNN010000276.1:0-21115 GCA_041912175.1 Anaerolineales bacterium
ACCAGTACGAATATGATCGTCAAAATGTCAGTTATGGGTATACTTGTCATGGGAATGCTCCTCTCAGATTTGGGTCAGCACCATAATCTTGAGGGCATTCCCCCATTTCGTCAACTGTTTTTTGATTTCACATCAGACGTAATAAATGAGTCGAAGGGACGGTTTATCTGATAATTATTATTTTGGGAGGCGATGATGTTCAAGAATCAAATGATGCCAATCGACAAGCGGACGATCGCGGTAAGCGCTTTCGCCCTACTTTTAGTTATCTTAATAGCAGCCGTGTCCGTTCCAGGTTCGGCCTCTCCGCAGGCAGATCCGCTGATCAACCAGGTTTATATCACCAACGTGCGGGATAACAACTTTACGGTGAGCTGGACGACGGATATCCTCAGCAACGGTATTGTCACCTATGGGACCGGTACGCCCGCCACGACCAAGTCTGACGATGTGACGAGCACCACCACGCACTATGTCATCGTCACTCCTGTGACGCCGAACACGACTTACAAGTTCAAGGTGACATCAGGGGCTACGAACGATGACAACGGCGGCGCTTATTACCAGGTCACCACCGGGCCCACATTAAACTTACCGCAGCCGGGGGCGACTGCGTGGGGGTACATGCGCCAATCCGACGGGACCACGGTTGTTCCCAATGGAATTGTCTATATGCAACTCAATGATGCGGACGCATCTGGCAGTTCAGGTCCCTCGCAGTGGTTTTCGGCGCGTACGAATAACGACGGTTTATGGAGCTTTGGCCTGGCGAACGTGCGCACCGGCGATTTTCAGGCCTACTATGTATACACCGCCGGGACCGACACCTTACAAATCGTCGGCCAAGGGGGAATCCTCGGCACATACGGGGTGAACCCGACCTGGATTTTGCCCTCACCCACAGCAGATACTCAGTATGATATGAATCTGAGCCAAAGCCCCACGGCTGTGTCGATGATGGGGTTGTGGGCATACAATGCCAACCCGACCAATCTCCCGTTGTGGTTCGGGTTGGCGACGGTCAGTCTGGCAATCTTGTTCGTGGGGCTGGGTTGGGTCTGGCGGCGCCGAACCCGACCGAGCGGGGCCTGATCGCCGGAGCTGTCAAAGACGACGAGTGTTAACTCGAGTTTTCCAAATCGCTTGACGTTTTTGGGTCAAGCTACTATAATTCCCTTTCGCCTGCCCCGGCAGCTTTTGCTGGGGCTGGTGTTTGTCCGCCTTCCGGTGGGAAGGATATCATCCCCAACTTCCCCGCATAACGGCGAATGGAGCGCAGAGCGATCCAGGACTGGCGCGGTGTGTGTGGTGAAGTGAAGCTTGGAGGAAAGCTTATGAAGTACGCAATTGTCGAAGACGGCAGCAAGCAGTATAAAGCCGTCGAAGGCGCCACCATCGACGTGGATTATTTCCCCGCCGAAGCCGGCGACCAGTTCGATCTGGAGCGCGTCTTGCTTGTGCACGATGGCGACGAGATTATGGTCGGCGCCCCGTTGGTGTCTGGCGCCAAAGTACAAGCGACAGTACTCGATCAGGTCAAAGGGCCTAAGCTGATCGTTTTTCGCTATAAGCCCAAAAAACGCATCCGTGTGAAAACCGGTCATCGGCAGAAATATACTCGCCTGCAAATTGACTCCATTGTTTTGAATGGAGAAGGATAGGGATCTATGGCACATAAGAAAGGCGGCGGTTCCAGCCGCAACGGTCGCGACAGCCAGGGCCAGCGCCTGGGGGTCAAAGTTTACAGCGGCGAGCGCGTGCTCTCCGGCAACATCCTGGTACGCCAACATGGTACGCACATCAAACCGGGCCTGAATGTCGGCGTTGGGAAAGATTACACGTTATTTGCCACCGTCGACGGTGTGGTGGTCTATGAGACGATTCGCGATGATCGCAAGCGCGTCAGCGTCATCCCAGATGCTGTTGAAACGCCTGTAGAAAAAGTTGTCGCAATATAGCGCAACGGTTTATTCATGCGTGCCCGTGAGTTAAAAATGAGACTCTTGACGCACGGCTCATGCTGAAAGGATTTTACGAAATGAAGCAAGGGATTCACCCCACTTATTATGAAGACGCCACCATTATTTGTGCATGTGGCAACACCTGGAAAACTGGATCGACCAAAAAGATCATTCATACCGACGTATGCTCCAAGTGTCACCCCTTCTACACGGGCGAGCAACGCATCGTTGATACCGAAGGTCAGGTAGATCGCTTCTATAAGAAGCTGCAGGCGCGCAAGAATTACGTCGAGGAACAGGAAGCCCGCGAAGCTGCCCGCACATCCCTGGATCGCCCGATTGCTGAACTCAACCTCGGCGAGCGCGTCAACGATGTGCTCACCAAGGGCGGCGTAACCACCGTTGGCCAGGCATTAGATCGTTTGGCGGCAGGCGAATCTGGACTGTTGAGCATCGAGGGCTTTGGTCGCAAAGGCCTGGCGGACCTCAAGAAGCGTCTACGCCAGCTCGGTTACCAACTGCCCGAGGCGGCCTCCGAGATTATTGTGTAAGGTTAAAGACCAAGACGTGGAGCAGAAATTTGGCTCCACGTCTTTTTCGTTTAAAAGGCCGGTTGGGGTAAAATATTTTATATTGTTTCATTTATCTGAGGAGGCCCATGAAACACCATACTGGATCAATGGAAGTGATCACCGGTTCGATGTTCTGTGGAAAAACGGATGAACTTATTCGCCGCCTGCGCCGGGCGGCCATTGCTCGCCAGAAAGTGCAAGTCTTCAAGCCAGCCATCGATAACCGCTATGCGGTCGAAAAAGTCAAGTCGCATGCAGGCAGTGAGTTCGATGCCCTACCGATTAATTCTGCGGCCGATATTGCAGTCAATTTACGGCCGGATACAACTGTCGTGGCGATCGATGAAGCCCAATTCTTCGATACGGAGATTGTACCCATCGCGCAGCAGCTTGCCGATCGTGGCCTGCGCGTGATTGTTGCCGGGTTGGATACAGATTTCCGCGGCGAACCGTTTGGGCCGATGCCGACCCTGATGGCCAAAGCCGAGGTGGTGGATAAACTGCATGCAATCTGTATGGTCTGCGGCGAGTCTGCCAGTCGCACACAGCGTCTGGTCAATGGACTGCCTGCGAATTATGAAGATCCAGTTGTGATCGTCGGCGCTTCCGAAATGTATGAGGCTCGCTGTCGCCAACATCACCAGGTGCCGCACAAGAGTACTCAGGGAGATGTCTGATGCAAGATTATCACGATTATTTGGACGAAATCTTAGTCACTGAGGAGCAACTCCAAAAACGCATCGCTGAACTGGGGATGGAAATTAGCCAGGATTACGCCGGTCAAACGATACACATGATCTGCATCTTGCGGGGCGGGGTAATGTTCCTAACCGATCTGGTAAGACACATCAGCGTGCCAAATACGATGGATTTTATGGCGGTCTCTTCTTACGGCACCTCGCGCCAGTCTACGGGCCAGGTACGCATTACCCTCGATTTGACGGAAGATATTCACAGTCGCAATGTGCTCCTGGTCGAGGATATTGTCGACAGCGGTTATACCATCTCATCGGTCTTGGGTTTCCTGGAAACCCGCAAACCCAAGACTCTACGGGTCTGTACTTTATTAGATAAGCCGGAACGACGCGAGGTATCCGTTCCGATCGATTACCGGGGCTTTCAAATCCCGAACAAGTTTGTCTTTGGTTATGGGTTGGATATTGACGAGTTTTATCGCAACTTACCCTTCATCGCCACCGTTGATCTGACCCGCTACCGTCCGGAGGGCCATTAAGTGCTGCTGTAGGTATGATTGAATTTTCGGGGACGATTGAGGATGTACTGGACCGTGTACGAAATGCGCTGCCTGGCGACGTTACCGTCTACCTGGTCGGCGGGGCCATCCGCGATGCTTTATTACAACGAACATCGCATGATCTAGATTTCGTGCTTGCTGGGAATGTGCTGGCCATTGCGCGCCGGGTTGGAAATAAACTCGGCGCGGCTTATTTCCCATTGGATGAAGAGCGCCAGACGGCCCGCCTGGTGCTGAATTTGCCGGACGGCGAGCGTTTAAAGCTGGATTTTGCTGCATTGCGCGGGGCCGACCTGGAGAGCGATTTGCGCCAGCGTGATTTTACGATCAATGCGATCGCCTTATCCTTGAAAGACTCTTCAACGCTGATCGACCCGCTGGGAGGCGCAGCCGACTTGCACGCAAAAATCCTGCGCGCATGTTCTACGAGCGCCTTTACGGATGATCCGGTGCGTGTCCTACGCAGTATTCGTCTGGCTGCATCTCTACGCTGCCGTATTCGGCCAGATACCAGCCAACAGATTCGCCAGGCGGTGGGCTTGCTTCCATCCGTCTCGCCGGAACGCCTACGCGACGAGCTTTTTCGCATCCTCGATGGCCCTCAGCCGGTCACTGCTGTGCGTTTGCTTGATCACATGGGGGCTTTGGCGGTCATCTTGCCGGAAGTAGCCGCATTGAAAGGCGTTGCTCAATCTGCACCGCATATTATGGATGTCTGGAACCACACCCTGGATGTGCTGCAACGCCTGGAGCAGGTTTTGGGTGTGCTTGCGCTCGATTGTGACCAGGAAAAAAGCGCCGATTGGGCATCAGGTTTTATCTCCATCCAACTTGGGCGCTACCGGCAGCAAATCGCTGAACACTTGCAGCAAACCCTCAATCCGGAGCGCTCGCTGCGTGGGTTGATTTTCCTGGCCGGACTCTATCACGACGTAGGAAAACCGCCCACTCAGCATGAAGACGAAAGAGGGCGTATCCGTTTCTTCGCGCATGAACAGGTAGGCGCCCGGTTGGTTGGCGAAAGGGCCATGCAATTGCGCTTGAGCAATGCAGAGATAGAGCGACTGGAGAAGATTGTTGAGCAGCATATGCGCCCGCTATTGCTGGCTCAGTCGGGCGAAAAGCCCTCTCGCCGCGCAATCTATCGTTATTTTCGCGCTACTGGAACCGCTGGCGTGGATATTTGCTTGCTCTCTCTGGCAGATACCCTGGCTACTTTTGGCCCTACCTTGCCACGAGAAATCTGGGCGCAGCACCTGGCGACAACGCGAGCCTTACTAGAAGCCTGGTGGGAATATCCTGAGCGGGCTGTGACGCCCCCCAGCCTGGTGAACGGGCATGATTTGATGCAGGTGTTTGAATTGAAACCTGGCCCGCAAATTGGCGTATTATTGGATGCAATTCGGGAAGCGCAAGCCATCGGGAGGGTCAACACCCGAGAACAGGCGCTAATGCTGGCCAGGGAAGAGCTCGAAATCAACCGGGCAAGTCCACCGACTTAGGGATATAATTCCTCAAGTACGGCCATGTAATAACAACGACAGCCGAGGTTGTGTGAGCAGCCCTCAATCGGTAGACTGGGTATCGACGATTTATTATAAACTCCTTCTACCTCGCTGCAGGCCGGGCAACAGTCGCCGCTGACGGAAATACGGATGTGGCTAACACGCGGGTTTTCCTGGAGTTCCTTGCGGGTAATGGCCAGGATTGACCATTGGCTCAGATCGGCCTGGCAGTTTCGACAGGCTGTTGCGGTATCGGGATTGCTGGTTTGACACTGGGAACAGATTTGCACGACGATGCCTCTTAATATCAAGATTTGTGTGGTTCATTTCTATTGCTGCCAGGGGCGTGATTGATGGTAAGCGGCCATCAATTTACTATATTTTAATCCAAATGGTAAGAGATGCCCATGACGATTTTAAAACCTCAGACCACGATACGACCTGCTGCAGCGGAAGATCGCCAAAAACTGGCAAACCTGATCCATTTCGAAATCCATGTCCATCGCCATTTAGATTGGCGAACCCCACTCGATTGGATCGGGTATACCCCCTACTTAGTTTATGAACAGCGCAAGGGTTTGCAAGCTGCATTAGCCTGTCCACCTGACCCACCTCAGGTGGCCTGGGTACGCCTATTTGCCGTTTCACAAAACCTATCCATCGAGCGCGCCTGGGATGTGCTATGGCCTGAAGCCTTGGAACAATTGCACCATATGCACGATATCCGCTGGGTGGCCGCCCTCACCTTGTGGCCATGGTTTGCGGAATTATTGCTTGAGCATGGATTCGTACAGGATACCCGGGTTGTGATGTTGAATTGGGAAAGGGGTAGTTTGCCTCCGGCGCATCGGCCGGACGAACTGCTCATCCGGCCGATGAATTTTGACGATATTGGAAAGGTGTATGAGGTCGATCGAGCAGCATTTTTACCGATTTGGCAAAACTCTCGGCCAAGCTTAGAACTGGCCTTTCGCCAGGCGATCGTGGCTACGGTCGCTGAATATCAATCGCGCATGGTCGGTTACCAGATTAGCACCGCTACTCCAATTGGGGGTCATCTCGCTCGCCTGGCGGTGGCCCCGGACTGCCAGGGATTGGGCATTGGCTATGCATTGGTGCATGATTTGCTGCAACAGTTCGCCCGTCGTGGCGCGCAAAAGGTGACGGTAAATACACAACAAGATAACCCGGCTTCCTTGAGCCTTTATCAAAAAGCAGGCTTCTACCTGACGGGCGAGGAATATCCCATTTATCTATACAATCTAGGATAATGCCCCTGGACAAACTTACGCACTCATGGGAAAATTTGGCAACTTAACGCTAGCCATTCTTAATGAGGAGTATTCATGGGTACGAAACAAACACGGCAAACCGCGACCAAAAAGCAAGCCTTGCAGGATGAACGCAAAAAGAAGGAACAACAAAGGCGACTGCGGCTGGTTTTATTGATCGGCGGAGGCGCGATCCTGATCATTTTAGCTGTTGTCCTGCTGCGCAACCTTACCAAACCATCCCTGACTGATGTGGTGCAAGTGACACCCAAGGTTCGTCCGCAGACGGATGCCAACCATGTGGGCGACCCAAACGCGCCTGTCAAGCTGGTGGAATTTTCAGATTTCCAATGCCCGTACTGCAAGCAATTCGCTGATACTACCGAACAGGCCTTGATTGATGCATATGTTTCCACAGGCAAAGTGTTTCTGACCTATCGCTCGATGGGCAACTTTGTCAGCCAGAATATCGGTCAAGGCGGCACCGAGTCGCGCGATTCAGCCGAGGCTGCGTATTGTGCTGGAGATCAAGGCAAATTCTGGGAATATAAAGACACGTTGTTTGGGAACTGGCTTGGCGAGGATGTTGGTTCATTCAGCAATCAGCGCCTGGAAGCGATGGCGGAGAATCTCGGCCTGGATATGGGCAAGTTCCGCGAATGTATCAAAAGCAACCAGTTTTTGGAACAGGTGAACCAGGATTATGCGGATGGTATTGCCGCAGGCGTCACAGGCACTCCATCGTTCCAAGTTAATGGGAAGCTAATCACGGGGGCTCAACCCTTCAGTGTGTTCCAACAAGAAATTGAAGCGGCGTTGGCCGCAACCGGAAATTAAGACCAGAAAAACGGGCGGAATACCACCGCTCGTTTTTGTTTAATTTGTTTTCGCCAGAGTTGGGGTTTCTTTTCCGGTTGCCTGGTTTTCGACGAGCTCCAACACAAAACACAACGATGAAAGCCGGTTCAAATAATGCAGCAATTCTGGGTTTTCCAACTCTTGCTGGTGGAATAGCGCCGCCGTGCGCCGCTCTGAACGCCGTACGATCGTGCGCGCTAATGCCAGAGCTGCCCCAGCCGTTGAGTCGCCCGGAACGATAAATTCTGTTGGCATTTTTGCCTGAACGCCAAAGGCATCGGTTTGGGTTTCGAGCCATGCCACGCGAGCCGCATCTACACTACGGAAGGCGGCTGCGTTTTCGGGGGCTGCGGCGACTTCTGCCATGATCCCATAAAGATCTCGCTGCACGGTTAGCAACACCACCTTGACATTACTGGTCAGGCAGGCAGCCCGGGCGACCCCCAGGGCCGCGCTGGCTTCATCGAGGGCGCCAATGGCTTCGATACGAGGGTGATTTTTGGGGGCCCGTCCTTCGCCCAATAAACCGGTATAACCATCGTCGCCGCTGCGTGTGTAAAAACGAACCATGTCCGAATTATAACCTGGACTTGTCCAAATTACGATGTATAATGAATTTCGTTCAGGAGGATCGATATGCAAATCCGTTGTTCGAATTGCCACAGGCCCTATGGGCTAAACAAAGAACAGATTCAGGCCGCACTCGAGTTGCTTGAAGAAGAACAAATGGGGCATTACAACAGCACCTGTCCACACTGCCGCAGAGTAAACCGAGTCTCGCGCGATGAGTTGTTGCGCGCTTCACCAGATCGGACCAAACGCGCGCAGGAAGAAAAACCGAATGGCTAAGACCCGCCGTTTTGAATCGCCGCAGGCATTAAAAGACGCCCTGGGCGATCAGCAATATATCGCCAGCGATGAAATCACCACGATCATGTATCTCAGCCAGGAGCTCGGTAAACCGCTTCTGACGGAGGGGCCGGCCGGGGTAGGTAAAACTGAGCTTGCGAAAGCCATTGCCGGCGCCACCGGTCGCGAATTGATCCGTCTGCAGTGCTATGAAGGTCTGGATGAGACGAAGGCGCTATACGAATGGGAGTATGCCAAACAGCTTCTCTATACCCAGCTTCTCAGGGATAAATTGCAAGAAACGCTTTCTTCCGCTGAGAGCCTCGGCGCGGCGGCTGACCGGCTGGCCCAAGAAGAAGATGTCTTTTTCTCGATGCGCTTTCTTCTCCAGCGCCCATTGCTCAAAGCGATTCTGAACAATGAGCCGACTGTGCTATTGATTGATGAAATCGACCGGGCGGATGCAGAGTTTGAAGCCTTCTTGCTTGAAGTGTTAAGCGATTTTCAAGTCAGCGTACCAGAACTAGGTACGCTCAGCGCTATTCACCGGCCGCTGGTGATTTTAACCAGTAATAACACGCGTGAGCTGAGTGAGGCGCTCAAACGGCGCTGCCTGTACCTGTTTATTGATTACCCTTCGATCGAACAGGAAATGGCGGTTGTGCGCCTGAAGGTGCCTGATCTAGCGCCCAAAATGGCTCGCCAGGCCGTCGAATTGGTGCAGAGCTTGCGCTCGATGGATTTGCGTAAATCGCCCAGCATCAGTGAGACTCTCGATTGGGCCAAGGCGTTGGTAGCGTTAAATGCGAAACGCCTGGATAGGGCTACCCTGGAAACCACTTTGAGTGTTCTGCTCAAACACGAAGGCGATTTACAGCGCGCCCGCCGCTGGCTGCAGCGACCAGACGCAGCACCCGGCACGGCGAACGACAGCGCCTCCAATTGGCGTAACTAAAGTTAGGAACGAATATTGAAGCGTAGCTCAAAGGCCGCGCTTCAAAATTTGTTTAAATTGAGGTTGGTATGGAAGAGCGAATATTAAAGTTTATCGCTGCCCTGCGCGCCGCAGGTGTGCGCATTAGCCTGGCTGAAAGCGCAGACGCTTTCCGGGCCATCGACAGCCTGGGGGTGAAGGACCGCGAACGGTTCCGGCTCAGTCTTCAGACGACATTGGTGAAAGATGCGAGCAGCCTACCGATCTTTGAGGAGCTATTTTCGATATTTTTTGGCAGCGCTGACGCGCCGCCCATGTTGAATATCTCTGAGGATTTGTCGCCGGAAGAGACCCAAATGCTGGCTCAGGCCTTACGGGATTTTAATGACAAGCTGCGCAATATGCTAGATAAGTTAACGAAAGGGGAGCAGCTTTCTCAGGAAGAGCTGGATCGCCTGGCCAAATTGGTTGGTTTGAACCAGGTGGATGATATGCGATACAGGGAATGGATGGTACAACGCATGAAGAGGGCTCTCCACCTGAAAGAGATCCAGGAAGCGCTCGAAGAGTTGGCGCAGACCCTCGAAGAGCTAGGTATGGATAAGGAGCGAGTGGAGCAGCTACGGAAGCAGATGCAGGCGAACCAAAATGCACTGGAAGATCAATTGCGCCAGTTCGCGGGGCAGCGGATTGCCGATAACATGAGCAAGCGCCCTCCTGAAGAAAGCATCGATAATTTGCTAAAGCGCCCGTTCAGCTCCTTAAGCGACCATGATCTGGAACTCTTGCATCGAGAGGTGCAGCGCCTGGCGGCAGCGCTTAAGACGCGCCTTGCGCTGCGCCAGAAACGCGCCAAGAACGGCCAGCTCGACGCCAAAGCCACGATTCGTGCGAATATAAAACATGGCAATGTACCAATTGAGGTGAAACATCACGAACGCGCCTTGAAGCCCAAGCTGGTTGTGATTTGCGACGTCAGCACCTCAATGCGATCTTGCTCGGAACTGATGTTAAGCCTGTTGTATGCGCTGCAGGACCAGATCAATAAAACCTATGCTTTTGCCTTTATTGATCACTTGGAATATATTTCGCCTGATTTTGAGGGCAAGGCCGCCCAACAGGCGGTAGGTCAAATCCTGGATCGTATTCCCTCTGGATATTACAACACGAACCTCGGCAACAGCTTGAAGGACTTCACCCGGCATCACCTGGAAAAAGTGGATAGCCGTACAACATTTATCATTGTCGGCGACGGCCGCAACAATTACAACAACCCACGCCTTGATCTGTTCAGCGGCCTGGCCCGGCGTAGCCGGCGCGCGATCTGGTTGACCCCCGAGCCGCCAATGTTGTGGGGGTCGGGCGATAGCGATATGCTTAAATACGCCCCTGAATGTGATATCATTTTACAGGCCGGAAACCTGGCCGAGCTGACAGCAGCAGTGGATAAACTATTGCTCGGATAAGAAGGTTTATATTGATTTTAGGCGGCGCCAACCCCTAAAATCAATATCAAACAAACTACAAAATTGAAGGAAGGATCATATGAAACAAAAAGCGATTTGGATTACGTGCTTGGTGGCTTTATCGTTGCTGGCCGGCTGCGCGCAGGCGGGCTCCAATACCGGGGGCGGTGATGTCACCGGTAAAGTATGGTTATTGGAAAGTTTGAAAGGCCAGGCGCCTGTTGCGGGAACGTTTATCAGCGCCGAATTTTCCACAGATGGGAGAATCAGCGGGTCGGGCGGCTGTAACCGTTATAACGGACAATATACTGTATCTGGCAGCACGATACAAATCAAGCAACCTTTAGCCTCTACCATGATGGCCTGTGAACAACCAGTGATGGACCAGGAGACTGCGTACTTTGCGATGCTTGGGGAGGCCCAGAGCTTCGCAGTCGAAGGAGAGCAGTTGACACTTAAGGGGTCTGGCGGGACCGTCTTGGCTGTCTTTAAAGCACAATCCCAAGACTTGTCCGGAACCTCCTGGCAGGTAACCGGTTACAACAACGGTAAACAGGCGTTCGTTAGCGTGGTTGTCGGCACAGAGCTAAATGCAACCTTTGGAAAAGATGGCACGCTTTCTGGCTCTGCTGGTTGTAATAATTACACCGGTGGTTATAAAGTTGATGGGAATAAAATCTCCATCGGCCCATTGGCATCGACAAAGAAATTTTGTGAGAGCCCGGCTGGTACGATGGAGCAAGAGAGCCAGTTCCTGGCAGCGATGGAGAGCGCAGCAACATTCTCGGTTGAAGGTGGGAAGTTGGAGATGCGCACTGCCGATGACGCCATGGCAGTCGGCTTTAGCCGTAAATAAGGAAATTATGATCTAAAACTAAAACAGGGGCTATCCAAGCCCTCTTTTTGGATAGCCCCTGTTTTATATCGTACTTTTATTTTATTTGCCTGGCATACAGATAATTTAATTCCTTGATGCGGTTCAACAGCGTTTCGCTCGCTGCGCCTGCCTGCATCCTCCAGGACCAGTTCCCGCTTGGATTGCCAGGGTAGTTCATGCGGGCCTGGTTCCCCAAATTCAGAAAATCCTGCATGGGGGCCAATGCAAAGACGCCCACAGACATCCACACCAGGCGAATCAGATCCCAGGCGACTTGTTTATCATCACGGTCCATGTAACGGCGGTAAAAGTGGCGTTCGTTTTCGCCCATCCGCTCATACCAACCACGGGTTGTGTCATTATCATGTGTGCCGGTGTACACAACGCAATTCTTGACATAATTATGTGGTAAGAAAGTATCTTCCGAACTGCTGCCAAAGGCAAATTGGATTACCTTCATGCCTGGTAGATCGAATGCATCCCGCAATGCAGTGACATCGGGAGTGATGACGCCCAGATCTTCGGCGATGATCGGCAAAACGCCCAGGGCAGCTTTGATGGTGCTCAGGAAAGCTTTCCCCGGAGCCCTCACCCAACGGCCATTTTCGGCCGTCTTTGCTTTTCCCCTGACACGCCAATAGCCGGCAAACCCGCGGAAGTGGTCCAGACGAATAATGTCAACCAGCTCTAACACGGCTCGCATGCGTTCAATCCACCAGGCAAAGCCCGTATCTTTGTGTATGTCCCATCGATAGAGGGGATTGCCCCATAACTGGCCAGTGGGCGAGAAATAGTCCGGTGGGACGCCAGCCACGAAGGTTGGCTGGCCCTGCTCGTCCAGGTGAAAAAGTTCGGGATGCGCCCACACGTCTGAGCTATCGTGCGCGACAAAGATGGGGATGTCGCCAATAATTTGGATACCCTTGGATTGGATATAGTTGCGCAGTTTTTTCCACTGCTTGAAGAACAAGAATTGGCGGAAGATTTGCCGGTCGATATCGTGGGCGCATTTCCGTCGCCATTCTTCCAGGACGTTCGGCTGCCGCTGGCGCAGTTCCGCCTCCCAGGTGACCCAGGGTGCGCCGCCATGGGCGTCCTTGAGCGCCATAAATAAGGCAAAATCCTCCAGCCAATAAGCATGCTCGGCGCGAAATACTTCCAATTCGGCCTGCAGCACTGGATAGGACTGCGGCGTGTAGCGGCTAAATGCTTTGTCAAGAATTGAGAGCTTCCAAGGGATCACCCAACCGAAATCGACCTTATTGACCGGGAATTTAGGCAGGTCCGCCAGGTCATCTGGATAAAGCAACTTTTCAAGCAGCAGTTCTTCTGGGCTGATTAAATAAGGATTGCCAGCGAACGCTGAGAAACATTGGTAAGGACTGTCGCCATAACCGGTAGGTCCCAAGGGAAGCACTTGCCATAAAGAACAGCCGGACATTGCCAGGAAGTCAACCCATTGGAAGGCCTGTGGCCCGAGATCGCCGATGCCGTAAGGACCGGGCAAGCTGGTGGGGTGTAAAAGCACGCCGGATGAGCGCTCAAATTTCATAAGGTAATCTCCTCGTTTGAATGTAATCACTACCTCGAACGACTGAGGTCGAATAATCATCTTCGCCGACATCCGTGGCAATCACAGCCCCCGCCTCAATCGTCATATTGGGCGGCACTTGACTATGTTTACCGATCATGGTCATGACCGGTTCTCCTTTCATTTGAATGGAGCCTACGTGTGCATTTTCACCGATCACGACTAATTTATCCAGGATGGCGCGTTCTACGACTGCGCCGGCCTCAACGGCTGCATCTGTGAGCAAGATCGACTCGCGTACAATGGCATCGCGGTCCACCCGCACGCCTGGGGCAAGCACGCTGCGGATCACCTGGGCGCCGGGCGAGATTGTGCAACCATCGGTTACCATGCTATCCTCGATGACAGCGCCAGCGGCAATCCGCACCGGTGGTCGCTCTTCGGTGCGTGTATGCATGATCCACTGGCGGTCATTCAGGTTAATCGGAGGCGGGCTGGCCAGCAAATCCATGTGCGCCTGCCAGTATGAGTTTACTGTGCCGACATCGACCCAGTATCCAGTATACGGATAAGCGAAGACGCGTTTGCCTTCATTGATCAAACGCGGCAAGACATCTTTGCCAAAGTCGTGGCTGGAGTCACGTCGCAGGTGATCTTCCCATAAGGCTTGGTCGAGGATCTGATGGTTAAACAGATAAACGCCCATGTTGGCGCGGTTGGAAGGCGGGTTGGCTGGTTTTTCTACGAACGATGTGACACGGTAGTTCTCATCAAAACCGAGGATGCCGAAGCGATAAGCCTCAGTCAGGGGAACCTCGATGGTAGCGATGGTCAGGTCGGCCTCGTGCGCTTCGTGGAATTCGATCATCTTTTCATAATTCATGGTGTAGATATGATCCCCGGATAAGATCAAGATGTGATCCGGGTTTCCACGTTTGATAAATAGAAAATTTTGCTGCACAGCGTCTGCAGTGCCCAGGTACCAATCAGACGAGCCTCTGGCCTTGTACGGTGTGAAGAGTCGCACCCCACCCGTGAAATCCCGGTTCAGGTCCCACGGGCCGCCTGCGCCGATATGCTCGATCAAAGAATGCGGCCGGTACTGCACCAAGATCATTACGTCAAAAATATTCGAATTAACGCAGTTTGAAAGTGTGAAATCAATAATACGATATTTTCCTGCAAAAGGCACCGCGGGTTTGGTGCGCTTTGCAGTTAATGTGCCCAGCCTTGAGCCTTCTCCGCCGGCCAGGATTACTGCGCGTGTTTTCATGCTGGTAGCCTCCTCTCTATCCTACAATTCTATTTTACACGAACAAGCAATTTTAAGTGATTGGCTGAAACAAAAAACACACCCGGTCGCTGCCGGGTGTATTTTTGACTAAAGCTTTTCGGCTGCTTCGAGTAGTTTCTCGATCTGAAAGTCAGATAACTTCACCGCTTTTTGAAGCTTCAGGACAACCTTGTAAACCCGTTGAATTTCATCAGCTACCGCTAGCGGTTTGTCAGGTTCCAATAGCAACCCACGGCTGATCTGCAGCACAGCGATGCAGAACATCCACCATAACAGTTCATCAAAGCTTTCTTTGTTGAACCACAGGATGCCCTGGAAGCGGTTGGCATTTATGAAACGCTGCGCAGCGCTGTCTTTTAACCAGCTCTGCAAAACTTTATCCGGTTTTAGGGTCTTACCAGTCTTAGCTTGATACCAATCCTGGCAGCCTACCAGCAATTTAACTAACTCAACTTGCCAGTTCGCTTTGCCTTCCTCAAGCCCTAATTCGACCAAGGCGCGTACGTTGGATTTTCCCAACAGCCATTCAGCCATCCAGGAACGCGCTTGTTCAGCCGAATCCTCGGCAAAAGCGGCCTGGCTCAGGCGGTGGTTGAAAATCCAGCTCAGCAAACTGCCCCATACGACGGTGTCGCCATCCGATAGGAGAGCTTTCCCACCTGGTCCAGCTTGCAGATAGGCCAACGCCTCCGCCAACTTGTCCGATTCTGGCTGCTCGCCAAACCAGTTCTCGAGTGCAGGCAAGCTCAATGCCAGGAGCAGATCCTGACGAGTGTTGCGGGCGGTCTGCTCTGGGTCGCCATCGCCTTCGGCTTGTGTTAATACTTCGTTGTAGACTTTCAAAGCCTTTATTTCACACTCTTCCAGCACCGGTTCAAGCGCAATTAATCTCTGGCTGAATGACGGGAGTTCGGGCTGCTGTTCAACAATCTGCACATCGGAAGGTTCAGCCTCGAGGGTTTCTTCATGAGCTTCCGCCTCTTCAACTTCTAACTCTGGGGCTTTAAACCGTTTCTCGATCACCCAGCGGTACCAGCCAGAATTAACCAATTCGCGATAGGCGCTGAGCAGCGGCCGTAGGTTCAACTCTTGGAGGGCCTCTTGCATGTCGGGGACGCCGCCGCCTTGCAGATATTCGGCCAGGCGGGAGTATTGGCGTTCTCCATCGTCGAATACCTGGCGGAAATCGAGATACACGTGGTATTCGTAGCTTTTTAGCTCCATATACAAACCGGCGTTATGCAGCTCCTGGGAATTTCGCAGATATTCAAGCCCGCTGATCTGGTCCCTGAAGATCACATAAGCATTTGGATCGTTCGAAAGGCCGAGACCTTCTCCAAGGCTCTTTTGCACGAAAGTGCGCTCGTCGCCTGCTCCGGTTTTGACTGGGAAGGGGATGGAGATCTTAATCCAGCCCCGCGTTTCCGCATACCGGTTATGATACAGCACCAAGGCATGCTCGTCGCCATTGGAATTCGAGTAGGCATAGACGTCTTCGTTGACGTAGCCTTCTGGTGTGTAAAAATCATACAGCAAGAAATGGGTGACCTCGGCGAACAAATAACGCTTATGCATCAGTGGGAAGATTTCGCGTTCGTGGCGCTTGACCAGCCACTCATCGGGGGTTTCATCATAGTAAGCCCGGCGATATTCCATGCCGTATTTCTCGGAAAACCCCTCGACTTGCCCGTGGCCGAGCATGGGCAATCCAGGATTGGTGATCATCATGGCAAGGATGCCGAAATATTTGTCGCCCTTGCCAAACTGTTCCACGGCAGTCTTTTCATCTGGATTGTTCATGAAATTGACATAACGCTTTAGGATTTCGGGTTCGAATTGTAAGGTGTTTTTAATTACCAGGCGGTATTCCTGGTTTTTTTCGTCTCGCAGCATGTTCATGAAGGCGCTGTTATAAACGCGGTGCATGCCCAGGGTGCGCACGAAATAACCCTCCATTAACCAGAAGGCTTCTGCCAATAGCAACGTATCCGGGGCTTCCTTCGCTACGCGGTCAACGACTTCTCGCCAAAACTCTTCCGGGAAAGCAGCATCAAACTGCTCCTTGGTCAAGGCAAACTCGGCTCGGCTAGGGATGTCGCCGCCTTTGCCAGGTTCGGGGAACCACAGTCGAGAATAATGGCGCTTGGCCAGGGTCATGGCGGCATCGAATCGGATGATGGGGAACATGCGCGCCACGTGCAAAATCGTCTGGATAACCGCTTCACGCACCTGCGGCAGGAGATAATTTAGCTGCGCGGTGTCATTCCAAGGGAAGGACGTGCCGTCGTTGCCATGATAAATAAATTTTTCGCTGCCAGACCAGTAATCTACCCGCTTGAAGACCACCGCCGCATCGCTATTGTTGAAATAATGATCTTCCAGGTATATACCCACCCGGCTGTCCCAAGATAGGTTGGGCCCATTGAAGGTGTAGGCAGGGAATGGCGGGTAATCCAGGCTGATGAACCAGTCAGGATGCTCGATTACCCAACGGCTGTCGATGCCCATGTGATTGGGAACCATGTCCGAAGCCAGGCGTATGCCTCGCTTCCAAGCGCGGGAATGGAGATCGTGGTAGGCTTCTTCGCCGCCCAAATCTTGGGCGATCTGGTAATCCATCAGGGAATATGCAGATGCCACGGCCTCTGGGTTGCCGCGCAATTGCTTGATCGTCCTGGAGGCCAGGCTGCGTTCCCACAAGCCGATCAGCCAAAGCCCTCTGAAGCCCCAACGCGCCAGGGTATCCAGCTCTTCATCTGGAATTTGATCCAGGCGTGTGATCGAACGTTTGTATTTCTTGGAAAGCTGGTCCAGCCAGACGAAGGAGTTCTTGGCGATCAGTACCAGGCGCGGCATCCAATCTAAATCCTGGCTAAAAGCCTCAGCCTCGAACTCCTGGCCTGTGAAGACAGGCGCATACATTTCTCCGCCGGCGCCGGCGCCGGCTGTAAAACCGAAGGTAATCTTTTCTTCTTCGCGCACCAAGTCCATGCTGCTCAGGAGCAGGCGCATGAGCTGGCTACCTAAAAATGTCGACCAATGACTTCTGATGTAATCCAACTGCCCGGTGAGCGAGTCCGGCGAGGCCAATGCTGGGGCGCGCAGCAGATCCAACAGGTTTTGTCCATCCGGCCCGAATGTCGGTTGGAGATCGAAAAAGCCGCGCAGGCTATCCATCATCTGCGGGTAGGCGGTAACTTTTTCGAGTTTCTCATCATCGAAGAGCTCTAAATAAGGTTGATACGCCGGGTTTAGATTTGCGAGCCACAGCATGAGCATCTCTTCCAGGACGAGCTGGCTGTTGGGCACGGAGGTCCCATCCGGCCGGAGCGATTCCCCTTGCAGGAATTCTTGTGAATTAAACTCGCCCCGGTAAACGCGCGTCGTAGGGAAGCTCTCAGAAAATTGGCTCAAGGCTTCATTCACCTGAGATTCGCCAACCTGGCTGTATAACCAATTCAATGCGTCAGCCGCTACACTCTGGTTCCGCTCCTTACGATATTGTTCGATCATCATATGCAAGATTTCATCGATCAAAGCCATGGCATTGATCTGCCCGGCGCGCACTGCTTGTTCTGGGAAGAGCATCAAGTTCTTGCGTTCATTCATTTTTTGAGCAAAAACGCGCGCGGCATGAAAATTGGCGAAGATGACATTGCCGTTGAAAGAGAAGACTGTGTCCTCGAAACTGTAATAATCACGCGAAGGACGTGACACGTGGAATTCGAGCAGATAGGGGATTTTTATAAGCATTGACCCTCCCAGATTAAGAAAAAGATGGCATTAATGTGTGTTTTATGGATATTATACCCTTGAACATCACCGGACAATTGTTTTAGGATCGACCGGCGTCGTTTTCGTACGAACCTTCTCGTCAACTGCAACTTAACCGCTGCGTTTGATGGCTAAAATGGTGATATCGTCGAAGGGATCAAGCTCTTTTACGTGTGCCGCCAGGGCCAGCTCCAAGGCCTGGATCAAAGCGGCAGCCGTTTCGTGGTGGTTTTCCTGGATAATTGTTTGCAGCCGGTTCACGCCGAAGGGTTCGCCTTGCGGATTCTGGGCGTCTACCACGCCGTCGGTATAAGCGATCATGAAATCGCCCGGATCCAGATGCACTTCTCTTTGGTCATATGGTGTATCTGGCAGGACGCCCAGCGCCATCCCGGTTTTGGTCAGCCAGTGGATTCTGCCATCTTCGGGTGCATTGCAGCAATGGTAGATTAGTGGAGGGTTATGGCCGGCATTCACATAGGTGATTTTGCCTAGCTGAGGATATATCTGAGCATAAAAAAGAGTCACGAACATGCTGTTCGGTGAATCATTGCAGATCAGCCGGTTGGCATTTACGATGCCTTTCATGGGCGAGGGTGCGTGATCCATGCAGGCGCGCAAGATGGCGCGAGTTAAACCCATAAATAGGGCGGCTGGCATACCTTTGTCGGAGACATCCGCGATCGCCAGGCCAGGCTGATCCTCGTAAGGGAAGAGAAAATCGTAGAAATCGCCCGATACCTGGCGGGCCGGCAGCCAGCGGACGGCGAATTCCCAACCAGGCAATTGTGGGATTTCGGTAGGCAGCAAACTGAACTGCACCTGGCGAGCCATCTGCAGCTCGCGCTCCAGGCGGCCTTTCTCGACGGCTAACAGGTACAGGCGGGCGTTTTCAATGGCGATCGAAGCGTTGGATGCGATGGCTCTGAGCAGTTCCTGGTCAGAGACCGTGAAAATGCCTGCTTGTAAACGGTTATCAACATAGATCACGCCCAGGATGTTATCTTTGATCACCAGGGGCACACACAAAACCGAGCGTAGCCCTAAGATCACGACACTCTCGCGCATGTTGAAGCGCGTGTCGGTTTGGGCATCATAGGTGATGATCGCCTGGCCTTCAGCGGCTACTTTTTCAACAACGCTGCGCGAAACCTGAAAAGCGGGGTCATCGATAACATGCTGTTCGATGCCACGCGCCACCCGAAAAACCAGCCGGCCGTCCGCCTCGCGCAGCATGACGAAGCCGCGCTCGGCGTGGGTGGCGATAATCACCTCATCAATAACCAGGTTCAGCACCTGATCCAGGTCGAGAGTAGAGGTGAAGGTTTGCGCCAGGTGGTATAAGAGAGCGAGTCGATCGCTGGATGGTTTTGAGGTGGTATCGCCAGGCATACAATTAACCTTCATATGCAATTATAATCTTAAGAGACAAATTTCCTAGAGATTGCAGGATCATTAAAGTTCGTCAATCCAATGTAAGCGATCTCTGGGTTAATCTGGGCTGCAGCGCAGCCCAGATTAACCCCTTCAACAAATACCTTAAAAGGGATTGGCTATGGATTATAAAACATTGATTTCAACTGCTGAGTTGGCTGCACATCTCGGCAACCCAGATTGGGCTATTTTGGATTGTCGCTATGTTCTGGCGGATAAGGGCAAAGGTCATCAAGATTACCTGGAGGCGCACATTCCTGGGACGGTTTACGCCAACCTGGACGATGACTTGTCAGGCCCAAAGATCCCCGGCCTCACCGGACGCCATCCACTGCCGCCGGTCGAGAAGGCCGCGCAGACTTTCGGCAATTGGGGGATTAGCCCGGGTGTGCAGGTCGTGTGCTATGACGATGCTGGCGGAGCGCTGGCTGCCGGGCGCGCCTGGTGGATGTTGCGCTGGCTGGGGCACACCGCGGCGGTGGTATTGGATGGCGGCTGGCAAAAATGGCTTGCTGAAGACAGGCCAGTACTCTCGGGGGTCGAATCTCGCCGTCAGGGCATCTTTACACCCCATCCCCACCCCGAAAAGATCGCCGCCACGCTTGAGGTTGAAAGCTTGCGCCTGGATCCGGCATGCCGCCTGTTCGATGCCCGTTCTGCCGAGCGCTATCATGGTCAGAACGAAACGGTCGATCCGGTGGCCGGGCATATACCTGGCGCGATCTCCGCGCCTTACGCGCGCAACTTACAACCCGATTTGACCTTTCGCCCTGTTGCTGAGTTGCGCCAGTATTATCTGGATCTGCTGGACGGGGTCCCGCCCGAGCGAGCTGTGCTTTCCTGCGGATCGGGCGTCACGGCTGTTCACGATATCCTGGCCATGCTGCATGCTGGTCTGGACGAGGCGCGTTTATACGTTGGGTCATGGTCCGAGTGGATTACTGACTCGCGCCATCCGGTGGATGTCTGAAATTGCTCGCTTACAAATCTTGATAGCGGGAATTATCCAGGTCTTTACGCAGCTTTTCCTCCGGGCTGGTTTCAGGAGATGTAACGCCAGATTCCTGAGCCAGATCCAGCTCGGCGGCTTCTGCTTCTCTTAGTTGTGCAGGGCTGGCGCGTGTCACCAGGCTCCACTTGCCGCAATACGGGCAGCGATCCAATTTACCAACCACCAAATTCAGCCCGTAGATGTGTACTGCAAACGGCCTGCCGCACTTCGGACAGATCGCGCCTCCCAGCGGGGCATAGCTGCGGGCTGCGCCAGGCGCCAGCGACTTCGCCTTGCCGCGCCCCAGCAAGGCGGGAAGCATGTATGAGAAAAAAGCTGCCAGGCCAAGCACGGCCAGGAGCGGCAGGATGATCTTAGCAACTGTCTCCATGCCGGTGCTGGCCGGAACGAACTCACGGGTCTGCTCTGCCGCCTGGAGTTCGCGACCATCACGAGTGGTTCCAATCGCGCCTAAGGTGTGTACGCCCAGGGAATAATTGCTGGTGTCGAATTGTTGCTTGAATGGCGAGCTGGTTGCCTCGC
>JAYRNN010000277.1:0-5350 GCA_041912175.1 Anaerolineales bacterium
ATAAACCACCGGGATTGTTGCTACGGCCAGCCCCCATAACAAATTCATCGGCTTTACTTCGCGGGTCAGATTCCGTTGAAAATACCAGGTCAATGCAACAACCGATAAAAAAGGAATTATCCGGTACAGGAATTCATGGTAGGGGCTGGCTACCTGCTTTGCCAAGGCAGGCGCCAGGGCAAGCAACCAGTAATTAACATATGGATAGCGCAGCGTCGCCAACGGGGTCGCTTGAGGGAATGTCACGAGCGCGCGCCATAAAAAGAAGGCCCCGGCAATGATCGCCCAAAATGGTTTCCACCAGGCTAAGAAAAGTATCCCCAGCCAGAATAACAGAAAGGGTATCAACATGTCCCACTGAACCCGCTCGATCAAGCTCAATACCCTAATCATATGATAATCTTCATCGCCTCTCCAGGGAATAACCGATGCGAGGGGAAGAAAATTGAGCATTAATAAACCGGCTGCCAGGAGCGCGAAAGCCCACCAATATTTTAGATTGATAACGATGCTGGCTTCTCCCGCCGCCAGCACACTCCATCCAATTCCGAGGGCGATGGTTAGGATCAGTAACCTCAACCGATCTTGCGCCTGTGCCGGAATGTTCCAATAATCCGTCAATAGAAACGCCAGGTAAAAGGCAGACGCCAGCAGCGCCGTCACGAAAGACCGCGGCAGCTTAATGGTTACGGGTAATCGCAATCGCTGTACCGAACTGGACGATGAACGAACGAATTCCATTGAATACACCCTGGATCATGGCGCCGAACAGGCGGTTGACATTTTCCAACGACAACCGATTTTACCTGATTTTACCCCGAACATTCGGAGCAATCGCCAGGGTTTCGTTTAAATCTTTGTCGAAAGCATTTATCGCCATCGCCCATGCGTAAGGCGCACGTGCAGCCAGGATCTTAGGCGCGGCGGAAGCGCTGCGCGAGAAGATCAATATTCCAATGAGCCCATTTGAACGCAGCGAATAAGACCAGCAGGTGGCCGAATTGCGCCACGGCATGGATGAGACGGCATTTTCAAATCTATGGTCGGAGGGTCGCCGGATGACGATGGAGCAGGCGGTCCAGGCTGCATAGGCGCAGGTTGGAACATGCCTGGGCGCAAGCCTGTATAATCAGGTAACTTTCTGAGATTGGCCTTTAAGCCACAAAGCCATCTCGTCCAAAGGAACCAATCGTTGGACGCATTGGAGAGTGAATACCTCTAGTTGCTGGTTATTTGCTGTTAAGCGGTAGCCGTTTATTCGCAAAAATAGGCCTGCCGAAGTGATCGCCGTGCGTTTGTTGCCATCTAGAAAGGCTTGGTTGCCAATCAGGCTTTCCAGTAGGGCAGCAGCTTTTACGAAGAGATCGGGATAAAGGTCCTGCCCATCAAAAGTTGCTTGCGGGCGCGCCACGGCCGATAAGAGTAAACCAAGCTCATGAACACCATGCACACCGCCTGTTTCTGAGATAAGACGGGCGTGGATAAACAGAACCTGCTCTGCAGTCAGGTAATTCATCAACTATTTGGCAAGTTCTTCCAAAGCAGGGCGGTACTGATCGATAAACTCAGCCACCTGAAGCGCGAATTTTTCATCAATACCCGAAGATGCCAGTGGCATTTTAACCGGCTTAATAATCACCTGCCGGTTCTCGCGATCCAGGTTAACTTCAATCTCGGTTCCCTCAGTAATGTCGAGATACTCCAGGGCCTCGCGAGGCAGCGAGATAACCACACTATTTCCCGTACGGAACACTTTACGCAACATGATCACCTCCGTGTGCTTACATCGTAAGCATATCACAACTTGTCGGCTCTTTGACCCGGTGCAGCAACAAGCGCCAAGCCGGCTTACCGCGTCGCCGCCAATTCCGCCTCTTGCAACATTCCCGGGCTGCCGGCTGTCCTCATCGACGGTCCACGGCAGATCGAGATCGCCGAGGACATCCTCAGGAAATATCTCACGCGTGACGATGATCGAAAGTGAGTTTAGTATACGGATCGATCGGATGAGCATGGAGCAGGTGATCCCGGCCGCAGTGGAAGGGGGGTCAATCCCGCCTCATCGAGGGAGATGATTGACGAAATCCACCACGGCCTGCATAAATAAATCCGGCCGTCATCGCCGGTGATCACCAGGGCCGGCAGGGTGAACCGATCCAGTTTTTCAGCCAACCCGGGGGCGCGGCTGGCGAGGGTGAAATCCCATAGGGCTTTGTCCCAATTTTCAACTTGCAGTGGTTTTTTATAAAGCTCGAGGGTTTCGGGTTCGATCCGCCCCGGATCGTGCCAGGCCTGTTGCATGATTTGTGGCCCGCGTTTCTGGATCTGGCGCACGAGCAACGGACCGAGGCGCCTGGCCGGCGGCGTCGCCAACAGTGGGCGCATCCATCCCGGCGCTCCCCCGCCATGGTAGACCGCCGGGTCGACCAGGATCGCTTTCTCCACAGCAAAGTGATCCAGCAGGCCGGTCAGCAGGTCGACCTGCGCCTCGGGGCCGTAAGGATTTTGCCCCTCCCAGCGCTGCGGGCGCCCGGTCAACCCAAATGCGGGGCGATCGAAAGCAATCACCGAACCAAGCTGGCCGAACGGCGCCATCACCGCTTGCCAGGAGTACAGGCTGGCGCCAAAACCGTGCAGCAGCACGAATACCGGCGCCCCCCGCCCGGCGGTTTTGACGTGCACGTCCAGCCCGTTGATCTCGATGAACAGGCTATCCGGGTCGACCAACGCCTGGGGCGGTAATGTGTCTTTCTTCCTTGTTGGATGCAGGCGTTGTCAGGCGGCGATCGGGTGATTGTCGTTCTGACCGGGGCCAACCAGATCCCACAGGTTGCCGTATAAATCCTCAAAGACAGCCACGGTTCCGTAAGAGGCAGTTTTCGGGGCTCTCACGAACTTAATCCCAACAGAGCGCATTTCATTGTAATCGCGCCAGAAATCATCGGTGCTCAAGAACAGAAAAACCCGACCTCCCGTTTGATTGCCGATGAAACTCTCCTGCTCAGGCGTCGATGCCCGGGCTAATAAGACACTGGCGCCTGTTGATCCGGGTGGAGCTACCACAACCCAGCGTTTATTCTGTTCGGGTTGGTAGGTATCTTCTAAAAGTGTGAAATGAAGTTTACGGCAAAAGAATTCGATAGCTTCATCGTAGTCGCGGACAACCAGGGCGATATGAATAATTGATTGTTTCATAGATCTGATTTTACCCCGATCCAGGGCTGTAAGGAGGCTCTCGCTCAGGTCGTAAACCGTTTCCAATGGCCTTCGGAGACCACTTCGATGGCCCCGTCGACCACCTGGATGGCGGTCTGATCGTCAATCGCGTAGGCCGGCGCCCCTACCCCGGCGGCCCATTTTTCTGCGTTGGCCATCGAGTTGTCCGGCATCTCCGGGTGATCCACGTGCGGAAAAATCGCAAAATCGAGCAGCCCCAGCGTTTTGTCGCCGCCAGTGGAGGGCCTCCAGTTGACGAAGTCCTCCCCGATGTTGGGAGCCATCACCATGCTCCCGGCGCTCACCCCCACGTAGACCGCCTGGCGCAGCGACGGCAAGAGCTCCGCCAGGCCGGACTACGGACTTCCAACCCACTTCGCACAAGGGGGTCCCCGCCACGCCCTGGAACAGCCGCCAGGCTATGGCGGCTCCTCCGGGTAGGGCGTACACCGCGGTGGGGATGTAGAGGGCGCTGGACTCGGCGATCGGTTTGCCGAGCAGGTCGACCAGGGCCTTACGAATGCTGTCGTTGTTGATGCCAGCAGAAGTGAGTAGAAATTTCATACTTTCTCTCCTTGCAGATGGAATGGGAGGCGAAATATAGGCCGATATATGATGAGTGACCGCCAAATAGAATAATCTGCGGCTTTCCTTCATGGTAAGGCATGCCAAAATCGGCCCTGGCGGTGGGGTGGACGAAAGCCGCTGCCCAAAATCATCGCCAATCGGATAACCAGCGGATTTGGCCCACCCAATCCTCCGCCTTCGTTTCCGTCAATACATGATCCAGTAAAGTGATCTGTTCCGTGAGCGTGAAGCTGCGCTGGCTGGCGAGCAGGATGCCTCGATGCTCTGGCATCCTCCTGGCCAACTGCTGGAAGTCGCCAATATTATCGGTGAATAAAATGCGACCATGGGCGGACGCCCAAAGAAGCTGGAATTCATCGCTCGCCTCCGGCCCCAACCCAGGCGCGGGGGTTCGGGTCACATCGTGGCCCATCGAATTCAAAGCAGAGTACAGATCCTTTCGCGAAGCATCCGGGTCCAAATGCAGCCGGGGTTTAGGCATGTTGGCTGTTTTCCAGTGCAGAGTCCGCCTGGATCAGAAGATCAATTTCAGCCTGATGCGATTGGTAGAATGAGAGGGCTTCTCTTATTTGGGCGGTGGGGACGCTGTATTGACCGGCGATCTCTGCTGGCGACTCATTCCAATCCGTGTTGGCAATGACAATGGTTTGGACACGGATCCCAGTGCCACGAATGACAGGCGTCGGGATGCCTGACGCGCCACGACGGTAGGTAATTGCCGGAAAATTCGGATCATCCATGCCGGTTTTCAGAGCGCTGACTTTTTCGGCGACAGACCATAGGATAAATTGGTTGAGGGAGACTCCCTGCTTTTTAGCGAGTGTCTCGGCTTCTTTCTTGAGCTCTAACGGCAAGTTAACAGCATATCTTCCAGACATCGTTTTACTCCATGTGTTGTACTATATTACATCGTATTTTACATCATTTTACAGTCGCTGTCAATTAACCCGATTCTCATGGGTGTGGACTAATTTTTGGGGAAGTAGATGGCTGATAGAGCGCCTTGCCATGCTTGAAATTGCGCCAGGGGTTGGTTCTTGGCTTCTTGGGCTGTTCACCTTGGGCGATGTGCTCGGCCAGGTGTTGCAGGAGTAGCTCATCCACCAGCGGTGTTGGTGGGATAGGCTGAGTTGGCGGTACAACCTTCCGAGAGCGGTGTAAATGGGTTTGCCGGTCTCTGGCTTGTTGGCGTAAGCTGGCTTCGATCTTCGGCCAATCTCCCTTCCATCGATCTGAGCAAATCACATTGCGGAGTGCCAGCATAGGATTGACATGTTCTGCTGCCCAGTGCATTCCCGAGCCTTTCAAGCGAGCTTCGACCACCAGTTTGTTGCCGCTTTCCACAATCCCGCTCCCAATCGGCCAGCAATTTACCCTTCTTCTTCCCTTTGCGCTCTAATATCGCCCCACATCCTGGGCAGCGCTCCGCTTGACTGCCCTGTTCCCAATCCCTTTGCGCACTGCTCAGGGCTGCATCTGCCAACATCTTTGCCCGCATTACCACCAACCGCCAATCTACTTCTTCTTCAAGCTCTCGAAATGTCGC
>JAYRNN010000278.1:0-5843 GCA_041912175.1 Anaerolineales bacterium
CCCCCCCCCCCCCAACCCCAATGAACCATCTTAAGAAGGCGAGGGTTATATATCGTAATTGTGTAGTTCTCGCCAATCGGGATGTGTAATTAACTGGTTGGATTTATATGTCTGCTTCTTCAATCCGAATCCGAGCAAAGTCCCAATACCAACCATTATCGCGCCATAAACATGCAAAATCAATATTTTTACATGAGTTTATCAGGTTTCTCTGGTCCTCATCAGACCGTTTACAATTTAACCACGGGGCTGACTGAATGGCGCTCAGAAATTCTTCAAGGTTGCCCTATGATCGTCAAGTAAAGCTTAATCACCATGTGGCAGTGTAAATTAACGCCAGAACATGTACAGGCCGGGCAGGATTCAATCGAGATCGTTTCTCCAGAAAGTTCACAAAGAAAGCCAGCAAAGGGCATGGGTAATCTGCGTTTAGATTGTATGGTTTTTATAAGATGATTGCTGCCAGGAGAATCGGCGCGAGAGTCACCTGGGTAAAAGAAGAATAAATATGTGATATACTTTATTGGTAGGAAAGTATGACTATATGATAGACATACGGAGGTGAGACATGTCCGATATGCTGGTGCGGGTTCAGGAAAAGGGTCAGGTGACCATACCTTCTGAGATCCGCCGGAAACTCAAGCTTAAAAAAGGCGATCTGGTGGTGTTCGTGGAAACCGAGTCAGGCGTTATGATCAAGCCAGCGGAAATCCTGGTATCCAGCGCCCTGGATGAAATCGGGCGGACATTGGAAGCCAAGGGGATTGATCTGGAAGAACTCCTGGAGCGCGCCCGAGAGCGACGCGGCGAATTGATCGAGAAAGAATATGGGCTGAAAGAATAGCTGATGTTGCGTGTTTTCATCGACTCCAGTGTGTTGTTTTCGGCCGCCTATTCGAATAAAGGTAATGCCCATGATTTGATCCTGATGGCCGCCAGGGATGAAATCCGTATGGTAATCAGTGAACTGGTAATGGAAGAAACCCGGTGCAACCTGGACGATTTTGCACCTGAAACGCTCCCAGCATTGGAGCGGGTATTTGATTCCATTGACTTCGAGATTGTCAATCCAATCAAAGATGAGGTTCTCGATGCTGCAAAGCTTGTGACGCTAAAAGATGCTCCCATCCTGGCAGCAGCCCGGGTTGCCGGAGTTGATATTTTCGTCACCCTTGATAAATAGCATCTATTGGACAAACCAGAATTGGAGACTTATGCGAATTGTCCGATCCTGAGACCGGTAGATGCTTATCAGCGGATTACGGGTAAATAGAAATCGGCTTACTTACCCGGAGAGATACAGAATCTACCGTTTGGTAGCCTAATGGTTGGCCGCGCCGTCAGCCGCCTTGGCTCTGACCCGGGTACAGGCGGTGGGCGTTTCCTGGCCGGATTGGGTGATCCGGACAACAAAGTCACTTCAGTTTATCGAATCTAATTATTACTCGCGTGTACCGGCATCACATCCAATTGATACTGCACACTGTATAAGCGCTTGTATAAGCCATCCTGCTGCATGAGCTGGGCGTGCGTGCCCATCTCGGCAATCCGTTTGCCTTCCAGCACCACGATCTTATCCGCGCTGCGGATGGTACTCAACCGGTGGGCGATGATCAACGTCGTCCTACCGACCATCAGCCGCTCCAGCGCCTGCTGGATCAGCAGCTCGGTCTCGACGTCTACCGAGGAGGTCGCCTCGTCCAGGATCAGGATTGGCGCATCTTTGAGCAACGCCCGGGCGATCGACAGGCGTTGCTTTTGCCCGCCGGACAGCTTGACGCCGCGCTCGCCGATCATCGTGTCATAACCGTCTGGCAGTTCCTGGATGAAGGCGTGCGCATTGGCGACGCGGGCGGCGCTGACAATCTCGGCGTCGGAGGCGTCTGGGCGGCCGAACAAGATGTTCTCGCGTACTGTGCCATGGAACAAAAAGACATCTTGCAGGACGATGCTGATCTGCCGGCGCAGGCTGTCAAGCTGGATCGCGCGCAGGTCTCTACCGTCCAGGATGATCGCGCCGGCTGTCGCGTCGTAAAAACGCGGGATCAGGCTGACCAGGGTCGATTTGCCCACGCCGGTCGGGCCGACCAGGGCGACTACCTGGTGAGCGGGGATGTCCAGGTCGATGTTCTCTAAAATGGGCAGGCCGGCCGTGTATTCGAAACAGACGTCTTTGAAAACGATGCCCCCAAGCGCCCTCCCAGGGATTTCGTACGCGCCGGGGCTGGAATGGACTTCCGGTTTTTCTTCCAGCAAATCAGCGATGCGGTCCGCGCCGGCCAGCGAGCCTTGCACCTGCTCCCACGAGTTGCTCAGGTTGCGCACCGGCTGGTAGAGCAGGTCCAGGTATAAGAAGAACGCCACCAGGTCGGCGACGGGTAGTACCTGGCCGAGAGCCAGCATGCCGCCGAAGAAGATCACGATCAAGGTCCCCAGCGATGAGGTGAAATCGACAAATGGCTGGAACGTGGCCATCAGGCGCAGGGCGCGCAGCAAGGATTGGCGGTAGCGATCAATGCCATGACCGATGCGCGCCAGCTCTTCCGGCTCACGTGTGAACGCTTTGATCTCGCGGATGCCCGACAGGTTATCGTTGAGCATGGCGTTCAGGTCGCCCAGCTCCTTCTGCCGTTGGCGGAACGCCGGGCGGACGTAGCGCGCGTAGACTTGCATGGCGACGACCACCAACGGGATGGGGATCATGCTCAGCAGCGCCAGGCGCCAGTTCAGGCTGAACAGGACCATCAGCACGCCAATCAGTGTGATCACCGAGACGAATACCTCGGGGACGGCGTGCGCAATCAACTGCTCGAACAGGTCGGTATCGTTGACCACGCGCGACATGAGCTGCCCGGTCTGTTTGTCCTCGTAGAAACGCAGCGAGAAGCGCTGCATCTGTTCGTAGATGTACTTGCGCACGTCCGCCACGACGCCCCAACCGGCGATGTGCGCCTGGTACGAACGCAGGAACTGCAGGAATGCCCGCGCGATAAAGATCAGCAGCGCCAAAAGAGTCAGCCGGGTAATCGTCTGCACGCTGTTCGGCGCTGGCGGCTGGCTGGTGACACCGGCGATCAATTCTTTGATGATCCACGGGACGGCCAACTGCACCCCAACCAGCAGGATCATGCTGATCGTGGTAACGGTCAGCGCGAACGAATAATGGCGCGCGTAGCTTAAAACCAGACGGATTGCTTTCAAAGAGCGACCTTTCTCAGACAAAAATAAATCTGGCTGCCCGGCAGCCAGATTTATTTTACCGCAGCGTAGAAGCTCCGGCCAGATCAAACCGGGCGCACAGCTTTTCGAAATCCTGCTTGCGGAACCTGGCGACTTTGCGCAGCAGTTAAAATCTTAAACGATGATTACCATGATATTATGGATATTTTTAGTTAGATTTAACTTGACGCCATCTCGGTAATAAAATATAATTTGCACTCATCTAGCTTGATGCAATTTTAGTAAATTTAGTTCCTGTTCCTCATAGCGCAACCCAGAAGGTAACGGCTGAACAGCCGGCCGAAATATCCAGCTCTGTCCTTTTTGTAGCCAGGCGCAGAGTTGGGCAAGCATATGTCTTCGATCACAGGAGGATCGTATGAAAGTAAAGAAGTTCTGGTTTGTTTTGGTTTTAATGGCGCTGGTATTTGCAGCAGTCCAACCAGTCGACGCGGCTCCAAGTCCGTTGCAACCCGCCCCGTTGTTGAACACAGATTCGCAGCGCGCCATCGCCGGTCGTTATATCGTGGTCTTCAACGACGATGTTTCGCCCGAAATCGTCAATCGCGTCATCGAGCGCGTCACCCAGGAACCTGGCGTCATGCTCTACTACGTGTACCAGGATGCCCTGAAAGGCTTTGCCGCCGACCTGCCCCAGCGGGTGTTAGATGCGGTGCGCCTGGAGCGCTTCGTCACCTTTGTCGAGGCCGATCAAGAGGTATCCCTGGAGACAACCCAGACGGGGCCTACCTGGGGCCTCGACCGGATCGACCAGCGTAACCTGCCGCTTTCCGGAACTTACAGCTACACCAACACTGGCGCCGGCGTCACTGCCTATGTGATCGATACGGGCATCCGTATCACGCATTCGGAGTTTGCCGGCCGGGCAGTCGTCGGCACAGATACGGTTGGAGACGGGCAGAATGGCATTGACTGCAATGGCCATGGCACCCACGTCGCCGGCACGATCGGCGGCAGCGCCTATGGCGTGGCAAAAGGCGTCAACCTCGTCGCAGTCCGTGTTCTGAACTGTTCTGGTTCGGGCAGCACCTCGGGCGTAATTTCTGGCGTCGACTGGGTCACCAGCAACCACCAGGCCGGTCAACCGGCGGTCGCCAATATGAGCCTGGGCGGCAGCGCTTCCACCTCGCTAGACAACGCAGTCACGAATTCGATTAATGACGGCGTTACCTATGCGATCGCCGCCGGGAACAGCGGTGTGACGGCCTGCCGGCAGTCGCCCGCCCGCGTGGCGGCGGCCATCACGGTCGGGGCGACCGATAGCACGGATACCAAGGCAAGCTGGTCGAACTACGGTACCTGCCTGGATATCTTTGCTCCGGGCGTGAATATCACCTCCTCCTGGAATACGAGCGATACGGCCACGAATACCATCAGCGGCACTTCGATGGCTACTCCGCATGTGGCCGGCGTGGTTGCCTTGTACCTGCAGAGCAATCCCAGCGCCTCCCCCGCCACGGTCTCCACGGCCCTGGTTAACAACGCCACCAGCGGCGTGGTGAAGAGTCCCGGCAGGGGCTCGCCGAACAAACTTTTGTTCTCGAATTACTAATTCTCGATGATTGAAACAAAAAGGATGCGGGCGACCGCATCCTTTTTGTTACGATAGGAAGCGGCCAATTTTTGCTTTACATATTCCAATTGTCTTCTTGGGTTTAGAAATCCAATATGACTTAGCCAATGAAGCCGTGTTGATGATGAGGGAAATGTACACATAACAACAATCGCACTTTTCCAGGCGTGTCTCAGCGCCGCTAAAACCACCGTCGACTGCCACACCGCTTTTCAGCGAGAACCTGGCCTCGCGGTCGTCGGGATTGGTGGTGGGCTTATGAACGCCGGCTTTGATCCAGATCTCATCGCCGCTTTGCGCACCGCCAAGCGCGGTTTGCAGCCATACTTAGTCAATTTGTTGAAAAGTTGAAAAACTAAATCATTATCTTGTTCTTCCGGGAACATTTTTATTGTATTCGTCGCAGAGCGGTAGCCTCGATAGTAAGCTTTCAAGTCCAGAATACTGAATTACCAGCCACTAGCTGAATAATAGCCCGCCAGGAAATCGGCAATCTTATCGCGCATGATCTCATGTGCCTCATTCGTTAGCTGGCCTGCACCAATTTTCTCAAATTGAGCCGGTAAAAACTGGCTAAGCAAGGATAATGGAATGGGCCTGTTTCCCAGATTGTTCCATAACCGGCTCACTGCATCAGCCACCCTAGGTTCTGCCCAATAATAGCGCACCCGATCACTGAAGCTGAACTTGCGCGCAAATGCCTGTTCCACCTCACTCCCGCCATAATGCGCTTTCCAATGTACCGGATTGGCCAACATAGCCGTCTCGAGTGTATCAGCCAGGAAGGACAAGGAAACAAAGTTACGGATCTTATCAACCTGTTTCTCTATCTCTTCCAAAGCCAACATCGCCTCACGATAGGCATAGGTCAACCCTGGTCCAACTTTAAGGATGGCAAAATGATCCGCCACCAAAAAGCCCAGAGCCTGCCGGGTTTGGTAATCGGTTGAATGGGCCTCATATATTAGGCCGGGCCTGGTTTCGATAAAACGCGCCAGCCCAATTGCTGCATCTCGGTCGTAAGAATGGA
>JAYRNN010000279.1:0-11599 GCA_041912175.1 Anaerolineales bacterium
GATGTGCTGCGGCGCGCTTTCGTCGGGGTCGAGTTTCTTGCGCAGGTTGCGGATGTGCGAATCGATGGCGCGCTCGTAGCTTTCGAACGAGACTCCGCGCGCCGCCATCAACAACTGGCTGCGCGAGAAGATGCGTCCGGGCTGGCTGACCAGCGCCGCCAGGATGTCGAACTCGGTGGGGGTCAGGGTGATGGAACGCCCGTCCTGCTCGGCCACGAAGCGCGCCCGATCCAGGGTCAGGTCGCCGGCGCGCAGCACCTCCAGCGGCTGCGGTTCGCCGGAACGGCGCAGCACCGTGCGCACGCGCGCTACCAGCTCCCTGGGGCTGAAAGGCTTGGTCAGGTAATCGTCTGCGCCCAGCTCGAGGCCTTTCAGCTTATCGGCTTCGTCGACGCGCGCCGTCAGCATGATGATCGGGGTATGGCTTTCACGGCGTAACGTGCGGCACACATCCATACCGTCCATCCCCGGCAGCATCAAATCGAGCACGATCAGATCGGGCTTTTCGCTGCGCGCCGCCGCCAGCCCCGCCGGGCCGTCGCCGGCCTGGCGCACCATGAAACCCGCCGCTAGCAAGTAATCGCGGCAGATTTCCACGATTTTCGGCTCGTCGTCGACGATCAGGATCGTCTTACTCATACCTCAGCGCCTCGATCGGCCGGAGTTGCGAAGCGCGCATCGCCGGGTACAGCCCGAAGAACACGCCTACCGCCGATGCGAAGAAGAAAGCCAGGGCGATGGTGCTCATGCTGATGGTGGCCTCGATTAAATCCAGGCTTTTGAAGACGTAGGCGATGCCCGCCCCGAGCAGGATGCCGAGCAGCCCGCCCAGCACGCTCAAGGTGACCGTTTCCACCAGGAACTGCATCAGGATCGTGGAACGTTTCGCCCCCACCGCCTTGCGCAGGCCGATCTCGCGCGTGCGCTCGGTGACCGAGACCAGCATGATATTCATAATCCCGATCCCGCCCACCAGCAGCGAGATGCCGGCGATCGCCCCCAGGAAGATGGTCAGCGTGGTGGTGATCGTGCTGAGCGTGGAAAGGAATTGGCTCTGGCTGATCACCGTGAAATCGGGTTCTTGCTGTGCAGAAAGGTTGTGTAGCTTGCGCAGCAGGAAGGTGGCCTGGGCTATGACGTCGTTGACCACATCGGCGTTGTCGGCCGAAATCGAGATATCAGAGAGCAAGCGCTTGCCGTTGACCTCGGCGCTGCTGCCAAAGACCTTCGCATAGCCGGTCTCGAGCGGGATGGCGATAATATCGTCTTCGATGCCAAAGCCGGCCGAACCCTTGGCTTCCAGCACACCCACCACCTGGAACGAGGCGCCGTTAATCTTGATGCGCTTGCCCAGCGGATCCAGGTTGCCGAACAGGTCCTTGGCGGTTTGGTAGCCCAGCACGGCCACTTGCGCATTTTGGCTGCGGTCAGTTTGGGTGATATTGCGTCCCTTGGCGAGCTGGTAGGCGCGCACCGGGATATAGTCCTGGGTGATGCCGCCGATGCGAATCTGGGTGCTCTTCTCGTTATATTTCACGTCGGCCATGCTCTGGAAACCCGGGGCGATCAGATTCATGTTGGCGCCGTTGGCGACCAGGGCTTCGTAATCGGAATAGTACAGGCGCGCGTCCTGGCTGCCGCCTTCTTGCTGGAACATACGCCCAGGCGAGACCGATACCAGGTTCGAGCCCAGCCCTTCCACCGAGCTGGTGATGCTGTCGGTGGCGCCCTGGCCGATGGAGAGCAGCGCCACCACCGCCGCCACGCCGATGATAATGCCCAGCATAGTCAGGATGGAGCGCATCTTGTTGGCGGTCAGCGCTCGCAGGGCAATTTTAACGTTTTCGAATAGATTCATGATCTTACCTTCTTATTACTCTGGCCGGTGCGTCCCGGCTGCCAGCGGCTGCGCCACGGCTTCGTCGCCGACCACTTTGCCATCTTCCAGGCGGATGACCCGCTCGGTGTGGCGGGCGATGAACGGATCGTGGGTGACGAAGACCACAGTTTGGCCTTCGTCGGCGTGCAGTTTTTGGAAAAGGGCGATAATTTCTGCCCCGGTCTTGCTGTCCAGATTGCCGGTCGGCTCATCGGCCAGCAGGATCGCCGGGTCGTTGACCAGGGCGCGGGCGATCGCCACGCGCTGCTGTTGGCCGCCCGAAAGCTGGTTGGGCTTATGGTGCATGCGATCCGCCAGGCCCACGGTGGCCAGGGCTGCCTTGGCGCGCTCGCTGCGCTGCTTGCCGCGCACCCCGTTGTACATCAACGGCAGCATCACGTTATCCAGGGCGCTGGTGCGCGGCAGCAGGTTAAACTGCTGGAAGACAAAGCCGATCTTGTGGCCGCGGATGGCGGCCAACTGGTTGTCGTTCAGGCTGCCTACCGAGGCGCCGTCCAGGATGTACGAGCCGCTGGTGGGCACGTCCAGCCCGCCCAGGATCGCCATCAGGGTGCTCTTGCCCGAGCCGGAGGGTCCCATAATCGCCGCCAGCTCGCCTTCTTCAATGCACAGGTTCACCCCGTCGAGGGCGCGCACTTCCGTCTCGCCCACGAGGTATATTTTCGTCAGGTCTTGCACTTCAATCATTGACATATCGCTGTCCAGTCCGTTGCATTGTTATCTATTTTGGCTGCGGAGCAGCCAAAATGGATGACAAGACGATTATTGTTGCCCCATGTTCTGCATGCGGTCCATCATCTCGTTCTTGGCGGTGGCCAGTTGCACCGTATCGCCGGGTTTGAGATCGCCGCTCAAGATGATCACCTGGTCGCCTTGTAGAGCGCCGCTGACGATGTCGACGCGCTGCAGGCTGCCGTCCGCCTGCACGCGGTTGACGAACTCGCCGGCGCTGTCGGTCTGCACGGCGCGCACCGGCGCCACCAGCGCCTGGCGCGGCGCGCCGGTCTGGATGGTCACGTCGGCCGTGGCGCCCAGCAGGGCCGGTTGATCCAGCGTGTCCAGGATGACCGTCACTTTGTACTTGACGTTGCCGGCGATCTTTTCGCCCATCGGGTTAATGAAAGACACCGTCCCGTTCAGAGTCTGGCCGGGCAAGGCGTCCAGGGTGATCTCGGCGGTATCGCCCAGGTTGACGCCCTGGATATCGGCCTCATCGACCAGCGTTTCCACGTGCAATTGCTGGCGGTTGGCCAGGGTGAAAGCGGTCTGGCCGGCCTGCACCACGTCGCCGGGCTGTGCATCCGCCACCAGCACCTCGCCATCGAACGGCGCAGTGATGGAAAGCATGCTCAAAGTCGCCTTGGCGGCGGTAATGCGCGCCTTGGCGGCGGCCACATCCTGGGTGTTGGCGCCGGCTTGCAGGTCTGCCAGGTCTTTATTGGCGTCGGCCAGCACGGCCTTAGCCAGCTCGACGTTGGCCTTTGCCAGCGCCAGGGCGGTCTGGTTGACCGTGACGCCTTTCAAATTGTTCAGGCGGCGCACGGCGTCTTCGTGGGTCTTTTGGGCCTGCGCCCAGCGGTTATACAGGGCGGCCTTGATCTGGTTGTCGTCGGGCCGGTTGCGGTAGGGTTTGTACTTATCCCAGGCCTTGTCGAGTTGGATCTTGGCCAACAGCACGGTGGCGTTGGCCTGGTCGATATCACTCTGGCTGGAAGGCGTTCCCAGGCCATTGGCGATCTTTTCCTTATCCTTCAGGTCGTCCGTGGCGGCGGCCACTTTCTGCTCGGCCTGGCTGATCGAAAGCGCCGAAGGGGTCAGGTCATCCAGGGCTTTTTGGGCGTTGATCAGCTCGGCTTGCGCCGAGAGAACGCTGGAAGGCACGCTGGTCAGCTCCAGGGTCGCCATGGTATCCCCGGCTTTGACCATATCCCCGCTCTTGAAGGCCACGTTCTCGACCACACCGCCGGTCTTCCAGGCCAGCTCGGCGTCTTGGGCGGCGCTGATCGAGCCGGTAGCCTCGATCGTATCGGTCACGCTGGCCTGGCCGATCTTGCCGCTCTCGCTGCCGGCGCCGGTCGAGTTATTGGCGCCGGTGGTCGCGCCCGAGAGGCTGCAGCCCGCCAGGACTGCCACGATTAACAGCGCTAGCGCGCCGGTCAAGTAGATATTGGTTGATTTCAGTTGCTTCACTTGAAAACTCCTTAATTAGTTTATATTAAGCATACCCAACAAATTTGAAGAAATTGTGGAGATTTTCGAATACAATAGGGCGATGGATTATAAACTGATCCGTTCTCGCCGCAAAAGCGTGGCGCTGATCGTCGAACGCGACGGCAGCCTGGTGGTGCGCGCCCCGCTGCGCCTGCCCCAGCGCGAGATCGATGCCTTTGTGGCGAAAAACGCCGCCTGGATCCAGGAAAAACAGGCCGCCGCCAGGCAGCGCGCCGAGACCTGCGGCGGTCCGCCCGGCGAGCATCGCTTCGCGGCGGGCGAGAATTTCCTTTTCCTGGGCCAGGCCATCCCCTTGCAGATCGTCGAAGCCCAGGCCCATCCATTGACTTACACCGGCCAGGCTTTCCGGCTGAAGCGCAGCGCCCTGCCGCGCGCCGGGGAGTTCTTCGAGGGCTGGTATAAGGCCCAGGCGCGCGCCGATTTCACACACCGCGTCGAGGCCCTGGCCGCCCGGCATGGCTTCAGCGTGCGCAGCCTGCGCCTGAGCAGCGCGCGCACGCGCTGGGGTTCCTGCGGGGCGCAGGGCTCGCTCAACCTGAACTGGCGCCTGGTCATGGCCCCGCCGGAAGTGATCGATTACGTCATCCTGCACGAGCTGGCGCACCTCAAAGAGCGCAACCACTCGGCGCGCTTTTGGGCGCTGGTCGCGACGCTGGCGCCGGATTATAAAACCCAGCGCCAGTGGCTGAAGACCAATGGGATGTGCTTAAGCTGGCCATAGCCGTTAGCCGTCCAGCCTTGCCGCCTCCCGCACCTCTCCCCAGGCAGTGCCTTTACATCTGGCTCGGGCAGAACCTTGTGTCAGCAGTGCGCGTTATGCTTTCGTCACCCTGCCGCGCACGATTATGCAAGGCCGCTCATTTCATGACGCCCAAAAAATCCGAATCCGGATGCGCTGCTTCTTCACGGTACGGATGGAACTCTTGGGGTGTGCGGTCTGGATAACGTTCCGACGCCCTGATCACATAACTGTCGAAATTCCGACGAACGGGCGCCTGTCGTCCGGTTCCAGAAAGGAATATCCGTATCGGAAACGTTTTCTCCTTGATCGATTCCTACAGTAACAATCGCCCATGCCCCGTGCGGGTCGACATCAAAGTAGTAATCGATGATTTGGCTATTCGGGACGGGTGGCGCCCCATAATAACCGTATTTGTTGTTGAGATCACTTAATGCTGTATCCATATCAGATTTAGCGCTGGCCGATAGCCGTTGATACTGCTGACGGGTTCTTATGACTGTGCCAGAGGGATATTCATAAGATTGCGAAGCTGAAAGTGGTTTGCAATGGGTACCCAAACCACGCGCACTTTGTGACGGCGCAGTAGTTGATGACCCTGCCCTGGTGACATGGCGTGTCAGGTTGTTAATCATAACTCCCTCAAAGGCAGCACTCACCTGACACGATGCGAGCGATAGATTGCTCGGTCCGTAGGTATCCCGCCATTGAACCCAGGTGGGATCAGCGTTAAATAGGGCATTGATCTCTGTTGCGGTATAAAAAACGGCATTTTGCTGCCAATTGGGCGGCGCTTGTGCGGCAATACGATCCAGTGAGCCGTGTATCGCCAGAACGAGCGTCCATGCACCTGTATTCTGCAAGCGCATAACATCGGTCTTGAAAGCTGCCAGGTCCGTCACGAGATGACCACCGCCTAGACCTATTGAGGAGTCACGCACAACATAAAGCTGCATATAGAAAGCCGAGGGCACGGCTTGTTGCTGTCGCTGTCCGCCGCCGCCCTCCTGACGCATCAGGAAGGCAGGTCTCTGGCTCAGCGTGTGATTTTGTTGCACGACATGGGTTAATTCGTGCGCCAGCAATTTTTGTCCCTCCGTTGTGCTGGGAGCATAACGCCCAGCCCCAAAGACAACATTTTGCCCCACCGTGAAGGCTTGCGCCTGAACGGCATCAGCAGCCTGGCTTGCAAGGGCATCGGTATGAATGCGAACCTGGCTGAAGTCGAATCCGAAACGCGACTCCATGAACGAGCGCACGAGGGGATCCAGTGGGCGACCGGTTTCCGCGATCACATCACTGACAATCTCAGGAGCGTCGGTTGGCTCACTGGTCCCCTGTTCTTGTTTACGCTCGCGATCAGCGAATTGAGGCGCTGCGCTCATTCGACGAATAGTGCCCGTAGCGGCCATTTCCTCTTCTTCGCATTCGGCACAACTTCGTTGCACGCCTGGCTCTGGCATGCGCATCACCTGCTCGGCGACACGCTCCGCCTCTTGTTCATATGCGTCGCCAGGCGTGTTGACTACCAGTTTGGTCTGGATTACCGTTTCAGCTCGCAGCATGCCTTGATTCCCGAGCATTCGCTGGTGGAGAATACCCGAGCTCAGCTCATGGCTTTGTCCAGGTTGTGTTTGTACATCTGCATTAGACCTGACAGGCATTGGCTGCTGCGTGGCTTTCGCTTTCTCTGCGAAAGTATGCAAGATTTATCTCCTTTGAACCATCGTAGCAGTTACCCCAGGCGTCTGGCCAAGCATGGCAACGCTAACCTCACGGATGCCAGCGCCAATCCTTGAAGACGAACGGGATGTGCTTAAATATCGTCGATTTTCGCTGAGGAGGTTTTGCGGAGCAAAACCTCCTCAGCGTGGTTCAGCCAATGGTGCGATTATTTCTCGGCTTCCTCCTGCAGGAATTTATGCAGCCAATCCATATTCCAGGGACAAGTTTTACTCGCCTTTGTAACGCCGACGGCGCGTATGCTCACGCCCGGCCGGTTCAACGGCCTGAGCGTCTTATCCCGAGTCTGCCCGCTGGTATCGGTGATGCGGATCGCGGCAGCATGTGGAATGCCTGCTCGTTTCAGGCTAAAGGAGGCGGTATCGCCGGCAGATTCTCCCAGGAGCACCCAGCCAAATTTTGGTTTTTTCGCCGATCGGAGCTCGGCGAAAAGATCGCGAGGTACGTAGGCTTCCACGCGATAGGCGCGCCCTTCGGATTCAGGCTCAACGATTACGGTGACGTCGGCCTCTCCTGCCGGCAGGATAACCTGATCACTCACTGAAACGATCAGGGCGCCATTGGCGCCCAACGACACAAAGGCATCTTCCTTTTTGTCGAAAAAGCTGCCCAGCGCCGCTTCTGGTCGCAGGTGCTGGTTGGCGCCTTTAACGGCCTCCGCTCCCGGGCGAAATTGGATCAAACGATCCACCCAAATCAATTTGCCCACCTTCGGCAGCGTTTTCTGTTTAATCACCTGGCCGTCAAACTTCACGTTGATCACAGGCGCCGCCTCAGGTGAGAACTTGAGCTGACGTGTGTACGAGCCGTCCAGGTTGCTTGTCAGCGGACCTGCTTTTGCGCCGCGGGTGACCAATTCAAAGTTAGTGGTAGTAGCCGGGTCCACCAGCAGCACATTGCCAAAGCGATCGCGCGGGATGATACTTACCTCTGCCATACCTGCCTGGAGGAAGCGGATGTCGACCAAAGTAAAGCCTGGGTCTGGCCGCACGAGCACGTTGATCGCCAGCTTGCCTTCACGCCGGAAGATGACCCCGTCTTCGGTGATGCCGGTAGCCGTCACGTAAAAAGTATATAGCTCAGGCGTCGAGGTATTGGCGATCTCTGTCTGGTAAATCCCGGCTTCGCCTGGGTCAGTCATGGCTTGCTGAGATTGTCGTTTTCGAGCGTCGAAGCTAAAATCCGCAATTTCTGCGGCGCGCATTTTGACCAGCAGCGGTGTGCTATCCTGGTCCTTCAAAATCTCAGCCGCCTTGGCCATGGCCTCGGCCGGCACAGCCAGCCCGGACAGCCAGTTGGCCACCGATTGGCCGGGAGCTGTCGTGGAGAGGGTCACCGCCGCCCCCGTGATCGGCTTGCCATCTGCGGTCAGTTGCGCCGAGACCTTGATCGGGTCGCCGGCATAATAGACCGCGCGGTCCAGGCTCAGATCCATGCGCAGGTTCGATTCTACGATGATGTCGTATTCGTATATCTCGCTACTTCGTCCCCTGGAATCGCTCAACTCAGGGCTGGTAATCACCAGCGTCCACGTGCCATAGCGTGGCTGCGATGGATCGGCGCGATTGTGCACAAAATCCTCGCTGACCATGTACATCTGGAAGCGGTCGCCCCCACGCATGGTCACTCCCTTATAGTCGCCTTTCCCGGCGTTTTCCGGCGTGATCAGCTCGCAATTGGGGGTTAAAAGCTCCAGACGCATGCGTTTTTCGTCGGGCGTGGTCCAGTGTAAGACGAAGGCCGTTTTCCCATCATAGTGCGTGATTGTAGCCTCGTGACGCGCCTCGCCCTGGCCGCCATGGAATACACCGCGCGGGTCTCCAGGCGACGAAGACGGCGTAATCCCAGCCTTGATCGCATCGCGGAAGGCGCTTGCGATTTGCAACGCGGTAAGGCCAGCGTCGTCAGGCCGGCGGATGCCGCCGCCCTCGAAGGAACCCGCCGCCAGTTGAGATAACAAGGTCGGGTTAACATCCGAATGGCCGGTGACGCCATAACCGATGGCAAAAAGGTGCACCTTTTTGTCCAATAAGGATGTGCCTGCGGCTGCCGTTCCGACCGGCGGGAGGATGAATTCAAGTGGATTGTGTACGCCCGCGTTATGCGCTCCGTCGGTCATCAACAGCAGCCAGCGCCGGTTGGTGTTGATGCTGGTTGCATCTGTTTTGAAGAAACTGGTTGCAGGCGCAAACACACGGTCAATACCGTCGCCCATTGGGGTACCGGCAAAGAAAGGCGTAATGGCGGATACGGCGGTTTGTGCCGCGCCTATCCCCACCATATCGGGAATGGCCGTGGGTGTGATGATATCGAAGGTAGAAGGGTTCGAAGCGTTTGTGGCAGGGAAACGCGCGATGCCATAGCGACCGCGAGTGTTGCCAAACTGTGCGAGTAAGTTTAGAAATGGGTTGACTGCGCTAACCAGCTCACTCCAGCGCGAGGGTGATGCGGAGGGAGGAATGGTATTCCCGAGTGGATCCCAGCTCATGCTCCCCGAATCATCCAGCAGTATGATCACTTCCACCTCTTGCGTTTTGGCCGTGATGGACAGTTGGTGGTTGTGTCCTGGGCTGGCGCTGGCAAGCGCATCGTCTCCTGTTCCACTTCTGATTGTTTCAGTCGCCGAAACGATGCCAGGCGCGCCTGGCGCATTCGCGAGCGTGACGGTTAAAGACTCTTTGAGGCCAGGGTTGATGGCGGCAGGGAGCGCGCCGAGCGATAATCCGGAACCTCCTGGAAGGGCCGGAAGCACGCTGGCGACGGTCAAGGATCCAGTGCCTTTGTTCCTGACTTGCGTCGGCAGGCCGACAGCGCTGTTGGTCAACACGTTAAACGTTAGCGTGGCCGGGTCTACATCGATCCAGGGCTGCACCGTATTCGCCTCAGCGCCAGATACCACCCAGGTGAAGTCACGCTCTTCGCCCGCTGCGCCGTCCTGATTTTGGATTCTCAGGCTCCAGGTATAACTTCCGGCGGAGTCAAAAAAAGTCACCGTGATCTTATAGACATTGTTGAAACTTGGATCGACTTCCACCTTGGCATCGCCGATATAATCAGAAAGTGAAGTTCCTGGTAATTTATAGATCGGTTTTGTGGTTGTGATCAACGGCACAAAATCCCCGGTGTTGGCCTGCAAGCTCAGAATCGGCGCCGTAGGGCCGGCCAGCGCGGTGCAGTTTATCGAAGACATCGCCACGCGAATGAACATAGTCTTGTCAGATCCGACTACGGTCGTTAATTGCTCAATTCCCGCTGTCGAATTTGTTCCTTTAACAAGTCTGAGGGGTGGGTTTAGTCCTTCTGGATATACATGTGGGTCCATCGTTGTTTCCTCCTAGGGTCCTGTGATATTGAATGAATCATCGCTGGTGACGCTGCCGCCGGCGGTTGTCACCGTGATCTTGACGCTTCTGGTCGCGCCCGCCGCTGCCATATTAGGCGGCACCAGGGTCACGATCTGGTTAGAAGAAGGCGCGCCGCTTACCGAGGCGTTCGTGGTATCGAATTTCACCGTCACGGGTAAAAAGTTGAAGTTCGTGCCTGAAAGGGTGACAGTCTGGCCGCCGACGCCGCTCCTGGGAATAAATTGTGGCCCAGGCATGGGTGTGAAACGAGGCGCAGGGATCGTAATTTCTGCTTTAAAGATATCGTCGCTTATGACCGTGCCCTCGCTGGTGGTCACCTTGATCTGGACGTCTGCGCTGGTGCTGCCAGCCGGTACTAAGCCCGACGGCGCCTGGACGACAATCTGGTTGGCCGCGGGCGCCCCAATCAGGGCGGCAGTTACTGTGATTGGCGGTGAAACTGCTTGGTTAAGGAATTGCACCTGCGGCGTACCCACGTTGAAGTTAAAGCCTTTTAGCGTGACCTGGGCGCCCGGGGCGCCGTGGTTGGGGCTGAACTGGCTGCCTGGGTCGCTAAAGGCCGGGTCAGGTTCGACAGTGAATGTGTCGTCGCTGGTGTCCGCGCCGCCTGCATTGCTGACGGTAATCTTAACCGCCGCCGGCGTCCCCGCAGGGGTCAAGCCAGGCGGCACCTTTACCACGATCTGCGTGGGGGAAGGCGCGCCGACAATCGTCGCCAAAATAGTATTGAAGCGCACTTGAATCGCGCCGACATCAAAATTAGCGCCAAAGAGCGTGATCAACTGGTTGATCACGCCTCTCCTGGGGATGAATTGTGGTGAAGGCATGCTAACGAAAGCCGGCAGGAGCAGTAATCGCTCCATCAGGCTCAAGCGTTGCTCGATTTCCGTCATATTTAGCCGGCGTTGGCGCAGGTCGGTGATCATCTGCGCTTCAATCCTGGCATTGTTACGCGGTCTTTGGAGCTGGGCTAAAGGGTAGAAATTGTGACCTTTGGGGGCTTTAGGTACCGGCACGCCCTCAGCTACGCGCACTATCCAATCTGGTCTCAGCCGCACCGAAGTTTGCATACCCACATCCAGGCTGTTGTTTAAGCTGCTGTCCACGGCGCTGTCTACTTCAGTTAGAAATACATCCAGGTAGACAATATCAATGCGTGGATCCGGCTGGGTCGTGTCAGGGGTGGTCAAGTCGGGTACGCCGGCCTGGCTTTTATAGGTGGTGTCGGCTGTGATCGTGACCTGGATTCCGCCTACCAGGCAAGCGCCGATCCCGCCGGGTCCCGGCTTGATCAGGAAATCCTGGTTAGCCGGGATGGCCTGGATGGCAAACGCCTGGCTGTTATCCGCCAGCCCGTTGCCAATGTACTGCGTGACCACCGAGCGCACGCTGGCCACGATCAGGTCGTGCAGCAGGTTCAGGTCGCGGTCCAGCAGCGGCGCCCCCTGTTCGATGTGGATGCCGACGTAGCCTTTTTGCTGATTTTCCAGCAAAACGTCCAGTGGTGATTTAGAAAAATCGCTCATATTCCTTCCTTTCCCTCACGACCCGCTCAAGGGGTGATGAACACGGCGCGCTCGGTGATGGGCATGAATTCATCCAAAACGTTGCTCAGCCGGC
>JAYRNN010000280.1:0-24962 GCA_041912175.1 Anaerolineales bacterium
CGACGTTAAATACAGTGCGGATGCGCGAGGTGACCTGGGTCACCAACAGCGAATGGCCGCCCAATTCGAAGAAGTTATCCTCGACGCCCACCTTGGGTATATTTAAGACCTCCTCCCAAATCTTGACCAGCAGTTCTTCTTCGGCGTTCCGAGGAGGGATGTATTTCTTTTCAAGGTCTGGCCGGCTAAATTCTGGCGCCGGCAGAGCCCGCCGGTCCACTTTTCCATTGGGGTTAATCGGAAAAGCCGGCAGGAAGACAAACGTCGAAGGCACCATGTAATCGGGTAATTTTTCTTTGAGAAAATTACGCAGTTCGGTCACTTTCGGAGGCGGCTCTGTGGCGGCGAGCAGATAAGCCACCAGCCTCCGGTCGCCGGGGATATCCTCGCGCGCGGCGACCACCACCTCGCGCACGCCTGGATGGAGGCCCAGGATGGCTTCGATCTCGCCGAGCTCAATCCTGAAACCGTGGATCTTCACCTGGAAATCGATCCGTCCCAGGTAATCGATCGATCCATCCGGCAGATAACGCGACAGATCACCCGTCTTATAGAGCGACCCGGTACCCAGGAATGGGTCGGGGATAAATTTCTCGGCGCTTAATTCTGGACGGTTCAAATAACCCAGCCCGACCTGGACGCCGCCGATGTGTAATTCGCCTGCCACGCCCATCGGGACGGGCTCCAACCATTTATCCAGCACGTACATCTGCGTGTTGGCCACCGGAAATCCAATCGGAACAATATGCCGTTCAGAATCCCGCTGGCAAGCCCAGTAGGTGACTTCGATGGACGTCTCGGTCGGCCCATACAGGTTATGTAGCTCGGCGGATGGGAAGCGTTCAAAGAACCGTTCTTGTAGCGCATACGGCAGCGCTTCGCCGCTGCAAAAAACCTTTTTCAACGACAGGCACGTCGCAGCGCCCGGGTCCTCCAAGAATAGCTGCAGCATGGGCGGCACGAAGTGGATGATGGTGATTTGCTGTTGGTTGACCAGCTCCACCAGGTAAGCCGGCTCTTTATGGCCTTCCGGACGAGCCATCACCAGGGTAGCGCCGGCGACCAACGGCCAATAAAACTCCCATCCGGAGACATCAAAACTGTAAGGCGTCTTTTGCAGGACACGATCCTGTGCGGTAAGCTGGTACTGATCCTGTCCCCACAGCAGCCGGTTGACCACGCCGCGATGAGGCACGAGCGCCCCTTTGGGTTTCCCGGTCGAGCCAGACGTATAAATCATGTAGATCAGGTCGGTGGAAAGCACGTCGTTGAGCGGATTGTCTACCGGTTCCTGGGCGATCGCCTGCCAATCTGCGTCCAGGTAGACCACCCGCGGCGCGCCGCCTCCCTCACCCTGGAGGCGCCGACCAATCCAGGCCATCTTTTCGGCGAGATGTTTTTGAGTTAATAGCACCTGAACCCTGGCATCGGCGAGCATAAACTCCTGGCGGTCGGCCGGGTAGGTTGGGTCGATTGGCACGTAGGCGCCGCCGGATTTCTGGCAAGCTAACAAGGCGATCACCATTTCAAGCGAGCGCTCGGCGCATATTCCGACGAAGCTACCTTTTTGAACGCCAAGCCTGCGCAGATAATGGGCGAGCTGATTTGCCTTTTGATTTAACTCGGCATAGGTCAAGATTTCATCCGCAGGCGGCGTTTGGCCACGATTTTCTTGACCGTCATCGATCAATTTGCGTCCAAGACGGGGCAGCATCACCGCGGGAGCATCGGGCGTCTTTTCCACCTGCTGTTCGAAGAGCTGGTGCAGGCATTCATCCAGGGGATAATCGACCGCGGTAGCATTCAACCCCGAGAGGATGTGTTGGCGTTCATTTTGGGCCAGCATCGGCAGCCTTGAAATTTGCTCCTGAGGATCGGCGATAATGCTGGTCAGCAGGATTTTAAAATGCTCCATCATCTGCTGGATGGTAGATTCGTCGAACAAGTCGGTGCTGTATTCGACATCTCCAGTTAACCCGTCGGGAGATTCCTTCATGATCAAGGTCATCTCGAAGCGCGCTGTGTTACTGCGGGTGCGCAGCGGATCCATCACCAGTTCCGGCAAGTGAATGGCCTGGACGGGGCTGGTTTGTAAGGAGAATAACACCTGGAACAACGGGCTATGGCTTAGATCGCGCTCGGGCTGCAATTTTTCCACCAGAATTTCAAACGGCAAATCCTGGTGGGAGTATGCTTCAAGCGCGACATCTTTGACGCGCTGCAAGATTTCTAAAAATGACGGGTCTGCGCCTGCAGGGCGACCGGGCTCCACAGCGTTGGAATTTGAAACGGAATCTTGTACCGCCGCGGCGTCCTGTAACGCCGGTGATAGATCCGTGCGAATGACCAGCGTATTAGCGAAGAAGCCGATCAGCCCTTCGACCTCTGCACGCGTGCGATTCGCAATCAGCGTGCCGACACAAATATCATCCTGGCCTGAATACCGATACAGCAAGACCTGAAAAGCAGCCAATAAAGTCATAAACATCGTTGCGCCTTGGCTTTGCCCGATGGAGGCCAACTGGTTGCGGATTTTTCCGGGCAAATTGAAGGACACACTGTTGCCGCGTGAGGATAAGAAGGCAGGCTTTGGGCGATCTGCGGGCAAATTTAAGACCGGGGGATGGCTGCCGAGCTGTTTTTTCCAATAAGCCTCTTGGGTCGCAAAAATCTCGCCCTGCAGCCATTTTTGCTGCCAGATGGAGAAGTCGGCGTACTGGATGGTTAATTTCGGCAGCGCTACCGCCAGGTCTTCCGGCGACGCCTGGTAGAACGTAGTCAGCTCTCGATGCAGGACGCCCACCGACCAGCCATCGCCAATAATGTGGTGCAGATTGATAATCAGCAGGTACTCCTGCTGGTCGGAGCGGCCGGTGTGGCGCTCTTGATCGTCACGATGTTCTTTATCGTCGCGATGTTCTTTATCGTCGCCCTGCAGCCAAATTAAATTCAAGCGCATCAAGGGACCATTGGAAAGGTCGAATGGCCTGCCGACTTCCGCCTCGATCAAGCGGGCTGCTTCACGCAGGCGCTCAGCTTCGGGTAAGGCGCGTAGATCGGTGACCGGAATTTCATAATGAATCTCAGGCGCGATCACCTGGTAGGGCTGGCCATTGACCGATTCAAAGGTCGTGCGCAGTATCTCATGCCGGAGCGCCATTTGATTAATCGCCTCGCGCAAGCGGGAGACGTTTAACTGGCCGGTTAAACGCGTCACCGAAGGGATATTATACATGGCGCTGTTGGGTTCCCACTGATCCAGGAACCACATCCGGTTCTGAGCGTATGACAAAGGCATCTGAAAGCGCCTGCCATCCGGATGCAGCTCGCGTTTTTGCGGGATTATCACCGAGCTATCCAGATCGATGCCCTGCTCTTTAAGCAGGAGCTCGAGCAATTCGCGCTTCTCTGCAGATAAATCGCCGACCAAGGCCGCCAGTTCTTCAGCGGATAACTGATTTTTCATCATTCCAGATTCTTGACTCACAGTTTCTGATTCCTATCGGTGAACTTTATAACCGCCGCCGCGGTTGTGATACTTTCGTAATGACTTTATCCAGGCGGGCCTGGTCGATGCCGGCCAGGGGGAAGTCAGATGTCATATATGCCTCTTCGACGCCCGCCTGCGCCACAAGCATACAATGCCTGATCACTTGTCGCAGCGCTTCAATATAGCCGTTCGCAAAGCGCTCTACCGTCTCAGGTTCGAAGTCGCGCACGCTAAAATTCCAATCCACACCCAGACGCCCGCCCAAGACGCTGCTGTTGATTTCAATCAGAAATGCCTGCGCATCGGATGGGTCGCGCGGCGTTCCACCAGACCCCAAACGGTTTTCTTGGCCGCCAGCGATTCCGAAAATTGCCCTGGAGTGGGGATAAGCGGCAAGAGGTTCTGGTTGGGATAATCGAACGATGTCCTCTACCGGCATCGATGCGCGCTCCTCTTCCACCGGCAGCGATGAGTCGATCTGGCCCAGGTAATTGAAACTGATTTGGGGTTGGTTGAGACCTGCCAGGATTTCCCGGGTAACTGGATTAAGGTAGCGCAATACTCCAAACCCCAATCCGTGGCGTGGGATACGGCGTAATTGGGCTTTAATTTGTTTGAGCGCTTCGCCAGGCCCGTTTTGAGCAGGCTGTTCAACAGCGTCTGGATCGTCAAATAGCCGCATGGATAAGCGGAGCGGATAAAGGCTGGTGAACCATCCAACGCTGCGCGACAAATCAACCTCGGGAAAGATGTCTTCGCGCCCATGATTTTCGAGGGCGATCAATAAATGAACCGTTTCAGTCGTTGCGGTGTCCTCCACCGTTGCGGTGTTCTGTACCGCAACCCATCGCCCGTAAGCCTGAACCAGGGCGGTCAGTAAGACATCCTGGATCTCGGTCTTATAAACGGCCGGCGTCTCGTGTAGCAGGGCATGGGTTTCTTCGGCGTCCAGGCTGCGGTGAACTGCGGCGGAAGCCGCCGCCTGGGCGGAAGCCGCCGCCTGGGCGACCTGTCCGGCGTCTGCAGGCATGCCTACGCCAACACTACGAAACACTCCCGGCGGAAGCTGATCGAAGGGTTGAGAGACGACTTCGATCCAGGTCTCAAGCTCCGCCTGAGCCTGTTCGGAAGCTGCATATTCGGTCAATTTCCTGGCCCAGGACAGATACGAAGTCGTCTTGGGCGGCAAATGCACGGCGATTTCGGGCAACGCCAGGCTCGCAGGCGCGGCGGCGATCTGATTGACGGCAGCCAGGGCTGGCTCGCTCGATAAGGCCCGGGCCAGTTGAGCATAGATGGACTGGAAGTCTTCCATCAACACGCGCCACGACACGCCATCCACAACCAGGTGGTGGGCCACAATCAGCAGGCGGCCGGGCGAAGTATTGAAATACACGACGCGCAGCAGCGGACCATCCTGCAGATTCAGGCTGGACTGGGCCTGCTGCGCTTTGACCTCCATCGCTTTGGCCTGTTTTTCTCCCGGCAAATCAGCCAGGTCCAGGGTTTCGAAAACATTCAAAGTCGAACCTTCAATGCCGGGCAGCCAACATTCGATCCCATCCGCTTGATGGGCATATTTCCCTGGGATAGAGCGAAAACGCAAACGCAGCGCGTCGTGATGTTCCAGCAAACGAGCAATGGTTTCTTCGACCAGCAGGGGATCGAGCGCCTGGCGGACCTCCAGCAGGAGGCTCTGGTTGAAATGAGCCGGGTTCGACAAACCGAGATTAAAGAACCAGCGCTGGATGGGGGTCAACGGTAGAGAGCCGGTAACCAGGCCCTGCTCCGCCTGGGCTTCGACCACGCCTGCCAGGCGGGCAAGCTCAGCGATGGTCTGCGCCTCAAAAATCTGGCGCGGGGTGACTTGTAAGCCCGCCTGGTTGGCCATGGCGGTGGCCTGGATGCTTAATATCGAATCCCCGCCCAGCTCGAAGAAGTTATCATGAATGCCGATTTGTTTCAAACCCAGGACACGCGACCAAATATCCGCCAAAAGCCGCTCTTCAGGCGTCAGCGGAGCGGTACGGTGTTCTTTACCTGAGCGGTGTTCTTTACCGTCTCCGCCTGCCGCAATTCCCTGCGCCGGGACGGCGCGCCGCTCAAGCCCGCTCTCGGAGAGCGGATGACCTGGCTCGGAGGCTAGCGTATCTAACAGCGCGATGAAATCTTGGGCCATCTGCGCGATGGTCTGTGTATCGAATACATCCGCGTTGTATTCAAAGACGCTTTGCAGGGCGACAGGAAGGCCAGGCGGTTGGCGTTCATCGCCAGGTTGCTGAGGCGGCAGGCGGCCCTCTTGCGCCTGGACGATGCTGAGCGTCAGGTCGAATTTCGGCGCGCCGGCGTTGATTTCCAGAGGGATCAATTTTAATCCCGGAAAATCTGGCTCGCCCTCCGTATCCAGCAGCAGCGGGATATTCTGCATGACGAACATCACCCGGAACAGCGGGCTGTGGCTTGGATCGCGCTGTGGGTGCAGCTCGCTGACCAACATTTCAAATGGGATATCCTGGTGGGCATAAGCGCCCAACGCAACACTGCGCACCCTGCTCAGGACCTCCCGAAAATTTGGATCGCCGGACAGGTCCGTACGCATCACCAGGGTGTTGACGAAGAAACCGATCAGGCCTTCAATTTCTGGACGGGTGCGGTTTGCGACCGGCGTCCCCACGCAGATATCGACCTGCCCGGAATAATGCATGAGCAGGATTTGAAAGGCCGCCAGAAGGGTCATATACAGGGTCACGTTCTCAGCCCGGCTCAGGCGATCCAGTTTTTGGGCCAGGTCGTTATTGAGATCGAAGTAGAAATAGCCCGCCTGCCCGGGGAGTCGCTCTGGCGAGACAGCGCTCGGCAGGCCAGGCTGCTGTGCATCCGCGAGGCGGGTGGGCAGATTTAACCAGGGCGGGCTGCCTTTGAGCTGTTCTTTCCAATAATTCACTTGTTCGGCCAGCAGGTCGCCCTGGAGTTGTGTACGCTGCCAGGCGGCGTAATCGGCGTATTGAACCTCGCTGCGCCCGAGGCTGATCGGCAAAACTGGGGCAGCGCCCGAGGCTCGCCCCCCGGCATCCGCCGCAGCATCCGCCGCAGCGTAAGCCGGATACAGTATGGCCAGCTCATCAATCAGCACGCCCATCGACCAGCCGTCGGCGATGATATGGTGCAGGGTGAAGACCACCAGGTGTTCTTCTGGCGAAAGCCGGATCAACCTGGTCCGGAAGAGTGGCGCAGTAGCAAGGTCAAATGGCTTGCGAACTTCTTCCTCAGCCAGGCAGAGTGCTTTTTCTTCCCTGGTTGCCTCCGGCTGCGCGGACAAATCGTCTACGGCCAGCGCATAATGCAGGGCAGCCGCAATTTGTTGGCTTGGCCGGCCGTTGACCGTCAGGATGGCGGTGCGCAGGCTTTCATGGCGGCTGATCACGTGGTTGAGGCTGGCTTCGAGGGCCGCAAGATCCAGATTCCCACTCAGGCGCAGCAAACCCGGGATATTATATTTGGCGGTTCCAGGTTCAAACTGATCCAAGAACCACAATCGCTGCTGGGCATAGGAGAGCGGCGGCGGGGCGAGCGGTAGGTCATCATCCCTGCTCCTCTCCAGCCGGGTGATCGGCGAATGCGCCATCCCGGGGGCCTTTTGGATCTCCTCGGCTAAACCGGCCGGGGTGGGCGCTTCAAATAAGGCTCGCAGCGGGATTTCGGCCTGGAATAATTGGCGCAGCCTGGAAATGATTTGCGTGGCCAACAATGAATGTCCGCCCAGGTCGAAGAAACTGTCGTGGATGCCCACGCGAGGAACCTGCAGCACTTGAGAAAATAAATCTACGATGATCTCTTCCTGTGGGCTGCGTGGCAGCACGTAGGCTTGCGCTCCGGCCGAGGGAGAAATTTTCGCTCGCTGCAATAAATCCGGCGCCTGTACCTGCATCAACGCTTTTCGATCGACCTTTCCGCTGGGTGTAAGGGGGAGTTGGGGTAAAAAGACGAAGAAGGTTGGAAACATATATTCAGGCAGGCGTTCTTGTAAGTACGCGCGCAACTCCTGGGCGCTCACTTCGACCTGCGCGACGGCCTGGCCGCTATCGACATCGTCTAAAATCGCCGGTTCTAAGACAACAAAAGCGACCAGGCGTTTATGGGTTCGTTCTCGATGTTCCGTATCATCACGATGCTCTTTATCGTCCCCGATCGCCACGACTGCCGCCTCGCGGATCAGCCGCGGCGTGGGCTGTGCGCCGGGACGTGAAAATTGGCGCAGCGTAGACTCTATTTCACCTAACTCGATGCGGTAGCCGCGCACCTTCACCTGTTCATCGAGGCGCCCAAGATAATCCAGGTTGCCATCCGCGCGGTATCGCACCAGGTCGCCGCTGCGGTACAGGCGATGGCTGTACTCAACCGGGTCGTACGCCAGCGGGGCGTTGGCCGCACCCAGGCGATGGGCTGACTGTTCAGCGTCAAACGGGTTCGGAATGAATTTCTGCGCGCTCAGCTCCGGGCGATTCAGGTAACCCAGCGCCACGCCCGCGCCGCCGATATAAAGCTCGCCTGGCGCGCCGATGGGGACGAGTTCCTGGCGTCGATCCAGGACGTAACAACGGGTATTGGCGATCGGTCTGCCAATCGGCGGATCCGAATTTTCGCTGACCAGCGCCGCGGTGGCGCAGACCGTGGTTTCGGTGGGGCCGTATGCGTTAAAGAAGCGCCGGCCGGGCGCCCAACGGGCGACAATTTCACGCGAACACGCCTCGCCCGCGGCGATGACCGTCTGCAGGCGAGGCAGAGCCTGGATGCTGAATTGATCGATGGGCAGCACGGATAATACTGAAGGCGGAAGGGTGATGAGGGTGACAGCCTGTTCCTTAAGCAGTCTCGCCATCGCCATCCCATCGGCAAGGACTTCCTGGCTGGTCAAGCAAAGGCTTGCCCCGTTGGCCAATGCCATGAAAATTTCCCACACCGAGGCGTCGAAACTAAATGGGGAGAACTGCAACACCCGGCTGCGGCGATCGACGCCGAAGGTTTCGCGCTGCCATTTGACCAGGTTACAGATGCCGCGATGGCAGAGCATGGTCCCCTTTGGTTTGCCGGTCGAGCCAGAAGTATAGATGACGTAGGCGAGGGCGTCAGCGCTCGCGTTAGCGTTAGCGTTAGCGTTCGCTTTGGCGTAAGCCAGGTCTTCGCCGCTGGGGGCTATTGAAGGCTCAACGGCGTGGGATTCGAGATGGCAGCGCGCCGTCCAGCCTCGTCCAAGGCCGCCGGCACCCAGGTCGCGGGTTAAATCCAGACCCAGGGGCGCCTGCAGACCCTTAAGGGTTTGTGCGTGGCGCAGCACACCCAGGCGATCCGGAATGGCCGATTCTTGCGCCAGCAGGATGTTTACCTGGGAATCTTGCAACATAAAATTCAAGCGTTCAGCCGGGTAGTTTGGGTCAAGTGGAAGATAAGCTCCGCCAGCCTTTAATATTCCAAGGATGGCGATCACCATCTCGAACGAACGGTAGGCCAGGATGCCAACCAGGCTGCCCGGTTTTACCCCGATCTGACGCAGCTCGTCAGCCAGGAGAACGGCGCGTTGCTCCAATTCGCCATACGAAAGCGAAACCGCCTGGCCGTCCAAAGCAGAGTAAATCAGCGCTGTCGCATCGGGCCAGAGCCTGGCCTGGTCCTCGAATAATTCGTGGATACAGCGCCCGTCATCAAAAAACGCATCAGTACGATTCCAGCCAACGACCAGGCGTTTGCGTTCCGACGCGCTTAGAATCGGCAGCCGCGCTATCTTTTCATCAGGATTCTTTAGCACGGCTTGCAGCAAAACCTGGAAATTCTCGATCATGCGCTCGATAAAGCTCGCCTCGAACAAATCCGTCCGAAACTCGATCGCGCCGCTTAACCGGCCAAGTTCTTCTAACATGATTAAGCTGAGCTCGAATTTCGCTGTGGTGCTCTCGATCGGTAAGCTGCTCAAAGTTAACCCGGATAACTTCCCGGTTTGCCTGGAGGCGTTCTGCAATGCAAAAACCACCTGGAAGAGCGGGCTGCGTTTCAGGTTACGCTCCAGGTCCAGGTTTTCAACCAGCGCTTCGAACGGTACATCCTGGTGTGCAAACGCCTCCAGGGTGGTCTCGCGCACCTGGGTGAGGAACTGGCTGAAAGTGGGATCAGATCCTTCGAAAGCCTGGGTGGATAGATCGCAGCGAAATACCAGCGTATTGACAAAAAAACCGATTAAATTTTCGATCTCGGCGCGGGTGCGGCCGGCTACAGGCGCTCCAACGCAGATATCTTCTTGCCCGGTATAGCGGTGCAGCAAAACCTGGAAGGCAGCCAGAAGCGTCATGAACAATGTAACGCCTTTTTGCTGGCTGAAAACCTGCAGCGCTTTGTACAGATCGTCGGGCAGCCTAAAATGCACGCTCTGACCGCCGGTCGTGACTAGCGCTGGCGTGGAGAAATTGAAATCCAGCGGTTGGCTGCCGGCTAATTTCGTCTTCCAATATGCGAGCTGTTCATCCAGCAGGCTACGGTTCAGGACGCCGTTTCCGAGACTGAGATATTGCTTTTGCCACACCGCATAATCAGCGTATTGGATCACCAGGCGGGGAAGCGGGGAGGCGCGGCCATTTAAGAATGATTCATAGAGGACAGCCATTTCGGCGACCAGCACGCCAACCGACCAGCCATCCGCCACAATGTGATGCGTATTGATCAGGACGAGATATTCCCCATTGCTAACGCCCTCTTCCGGCGTCGGATCGCCCGAGATCCAGAGCAGCTTAACCCGCAGCAGGGGTCCGCAGGAAAGATCGAACGGCTGGGCTGCGCCTTCTTCGATCAGCCTTTGGGCTTCACGCTGGCGCTCATCTGGAGACAAACCCCGTAAGTCAATGAACGGGATATCCAGCGCAAGTTGGGGCAAGATCACCTGGAAAGGCTGCCCATCATCGGTGACGATGACCGTGCGCAGAATTTCGTGGCGGTCGATTACCTCCTGGATGCTGCGCTCCAGCACCGGCAAATTGAGCGCGCCCTGCAGGCGGACGGTCGAAGACAGGTTATACAGGGCGCTGCCTGGTTCAAGCTGATCCAGAAACCACATGCGATGCTGTGCGTAAGACACAGGCAGGCGGTATCCACCCGGTTGACCGGGGATGCTACCATCCACTACGAAATCCATGCGATTTAATGGGTGGATGGAGGCATCCGGAAGCATGGTTTTCTTTTCGATGGCCTGCTCGGCGAGCAAAAGTTCCAAGAGCTCGCGCTTTTCGTCGGTCAGGTCGCCGATTAAAGCCGCCAATTCGTCGCCATCAGGCGCATCGGGACGGTTGGGCAGATCACGATGCTCTTTATCGTCACGATGCTCTTTATCGTCAGTCATTATTGGCCGTTGCGTTTTTCTTCTTTTGTTCGAGAAGCGCTTTTACCTGCTCGTCGGAAAGCGCGCCAAGTTTTTGCAGCATATCCGCCAATCTGGCGCGTTCGTCGGATTTTCCGGCGGCAGCGCTGGGTTGCTGGATGGGCGTACCCGCTTCAGGCGGCTGAGTCCCGGCGCCGGTTGAAAGGCCCGGCTCCGCGCCAATGCCCTGATTTTCGCGCATAAAGTCTGCGATCCCGGCTACGGTGGGATTTTCGAATAACCGGCGCAGGGATAATTCGATGCCATATTCGTCGCGCACGCGCGAGACAAACTGGGTCGCTAACAGGGAATGCCCGCCGAGCTCAAAGAAATTATCATAGGCGCCGACTTTTTCAAGATGGAGCAGCTCCGCACAAATACTCGCCAGTCGGGCTTCGAGCGCATCACGCGGGGCTGTGTAATCGTCCTTCAACTCAGGCCGGTCGAGCGACTGCATGGCTGCCAGGGCTTTGCGATCGACCTTCCCACTCGGGCTCAAGGGAAATTCGTCGAGGATGACGAATACCGACGGCAGCATATATTCGGGTAAGATACCGCGCAGGTAAGATCGCAGCTCAGCGACAAGACCCTGGTTAAACTCAAAATTGGGCTGGCGCACGGCAAAGGCTGCCAGGCGATCGAACTGCTCCTGCACTACCACCGCCTCTTTGATGGCCGGGTGGCTGGCCAGGGCAGTTTCGATTTCTCCGAGCTCGATACGGAAGCCGCGCACTTTCACCTGTTGGTCCACGCGGCCAAGGAATTCAAGGTTGCCGTCGGGCAAATAACGCACCAGGTCGCCGGTGCGATACATCCGCTCATAGTGATCTTTACCGTCAACAGTCAAGGTTGAGCCTTCACCAATCAACGGATTCGAGATGAACTTCTCGCCGGTCAGCTCAGGCTGAGCATGGTAACCCACCGCCAGGCTCACCCCAGATACATATAGCTCGCCCGGTACGCCAACCGGAAGCGGTTGGCGATGTTTATCCAAGACGTACAACTTCGTATTAGCGATCGGGCGACCGATGGGCGGGTGGCTGGTTTCCTCCCCGGTGCAACGATACATAGAGGCGCACACGGTCGTCTCCGTCGGTCCATAAGCATTGTAGAAATTACGCCCGTGCGACCAGATCGTGATTAACTCGGGCGTACAGGCTTCGCCGGCGGAAACAACGGTTTGTAAGGCAGGCAGGGCCTGAGGCGATACTTCCTCGGCAGAATACAGCCGCAGGACGGACGGCGGCAGCGTCACCGTGGTGATGGCCTGCCCTTTCAAGTAGCGCAGCAGGTCTGGACCAGAGGCGAGGGTATCCTGGCGCGCCAACACCAATGTCGCGCCGTTTGCCAGCGCCATGAACGTCTCCCATACCGAGGCGTCGAAGCTCAAAGGAGAAAATTGCAGCACCCGGCTGTGCTGGTTAATCCCAAAAGCACGACGCTGCCAGTCTGCCAGGTTGCACAAACCGCGATGGCGCAGCATGGCGCCTTTTGGCTTGCCCGTGGAGCCGGAAGTATAGATCATATACGCCAGGTTTTCCGGCGACGCCAGGTTTTCCGGCGACGCCAGGTTTTCCGGCGACGCCTGGCCCGCCTCGATCGCCGGCCAGTCCGCATCCAGGAACAGGATGCGAGGTCCCGCCTGCGCTGCGCCGGCATGGACAGGCAAGCTCTCGAGCAGGCGCTGTTGGGTGAGCAAGATCGAAATCTGCGAATCCTGGATCATGTAAGCCAGGCGGTCCGATGGATAGGTCGGGTCGAGCGGTACATAAGCGCCGCCGGCCTTCATCACGCCCAGGATGCCGATCACCATTTCGAACGAACGCTCCGTAGAGATACCCACCAACACCCCGGGCCTGACGCCGAGCGCTCTCAAGTAGGCGGCGAGCCGGTCCGCGCGGTGGTTTAGCTCTTGATAGGTCAGGCTATCCCCTTCGAGGCGGAGGGCTTCGACCTGCGGAAATTCCTGCGCCCGGCGCTCGAACAACTCATGCGCGCAGCGATCCACGGGGGTATCTATACGGGTGTCGTTCCAATCCTCGAGGATCAATTGTCGCTCGGCCGGGCTGAGCAGGGTCAAGCGCGTGATGGGCTGTTCGGGGTCGGATACGATCGCCTCGAGCAGATTCTGGAAATGGACGACCAAGCGCTGGATGGTCGGCAACTCAAATAGATCCCGGTTATATTCCAGGCCGCCTTCCAGCCCACGCGGGGTCTCTGCCAGGGTGAGGGTGATATCGAACTTGGCCGAGCCGCTGTCCACCTCGATCAGGTCGAAGGATAGCGGCGAGGCAGCCGCCGCCGGTTGCCCGCTTGCGGATTGGGCCGGTTGGGCAAAGCTTTGGGCGAAGCCCGGAATTGCCTGGGCGGTGGGGGCATTTTGCAACGCAAAGGCGACCTGGAAGAGCGGGGTATGGCTGAGGTCGCGCTCGGGCTGTAAAACCTCCACCAGCATTTCAAAAGGCAAATCCTGGTGGGCGTAAGCGCCTAAGGCAGTCTCGCGGATGCGCTTGAGCAGGTTTTTGAAAGACGGCTCGCCGGCCAGATCCGTGCGTAAGACCAGGGTGTTGACAAAGAAGCCAACCAGACCTTCGATTTCAGGCCGGTTGCGGTTGGCGATGGCTGTGCCAATGCTGATGTCTTCCTGGGAGGTATAGCGGTAGAGCAGGACCTGGAAAGCAGCCAGCAAGGTCATGAATAGCGTTGCGCCTTCACCACGGCTCAACTGGTTCAGCTTCTCGCTCAAAGCAGCCGGGATTTCGAAAGTATAGGTAGCGCCGGATGAGCTCTGCACGGCAGGGCGTGGATGATCGGTTGGCAAATCCAGGAATGGCGGTTGGCCAGACAGTTGCTTTTTCCAGTAAGCGAGCTGGCGTTCGAGTTCATCACCCTGCAGCCAGGAACGCTGCCAGGCAGCGTAATCAAAAAATTGAATTTTCAGCTCTGGCAGCGGCGAGGGCAGGCCGGCTGAAAAAGACCTGTACAATACCGCCACTTCTTGTAAGAAGATGCCCATCGACCAACCATCTGAGACGATATGGTGAATGGTGAGAAGGAAGACATTGCGCTCTGGGCCCAGGTGCAGGAGTTGGATGCGGATCAGCGGATCGCTTTCCAGGTTAAAGGTCGTTTGGGCTTCCTGCCGAGCCAGGCGCATCGTTTCCGCCTGGCGGTCAGCCTCATTCATGGGGCTTAAATCGATCACCGGTAAATCCAGATCGAGCGCAGGGCGAACAATCTGTACGGGCGTACCGTGGATGGATTTGAAGTTCGTGCGCAGGATGGCGTGCCTGGCCACGATCTCATTGATTGTCTTTCTCAAAGCGGAGACATCCAGCTCCCCGCTGATCTCGACTGCCAGAGGCAAGTTGTAAAACAGGGCCCCAGGAGAAAGCTGGTCCAAGAACCACAAACGCTGTTGAGAGAAGGAAAGCTGCGGCGGTTCAAGAGGTACGCTTGAGACACGCTCGGCGGGATGCACAGCTTCGGAGGGCTGCAAAACGGCGCGTGGAATGCGCTCGATGGCGGGCGGAGGGACTTCAACGTAAGCGCCGCTTCCATCATCCATTTCGGAGCGCAAAGCAGCTTCGATTTTCTGCGCCAGGCCGGCAACGTTGGGAGTCTCAAATAAATCCCGGAATGGCACCTCGATCTGGAAGATGTTGCGCAAGCGCGAGATCACCTGGGTGGCATTTAAAGAATGGCCGCCCAGGTCAAAAAAGTTATCAAAGGCGCCGACATGAGACAGGTTCAACACCTGCTCCCAAACGCCGGCGACCAAACCCTCCACCGGGGTGAGCGGGGCCACCGGAGCGGACTCACCCGAGCCACGCGCCGCGTTCTGCGTAGAAGCGTCCAAACCGGATTGCGCCAAACGCTGCAAGGCGAGGCGGTCAATTTTCCCGTTGGGAGTCATCGGCATACTCTCCAGGATACCGATCTCCACCGGGACCATGGTCTCTGGTAAGCGGTCGCGCAAGTAGCGCCGGATCTCTGCCGCGGTCAGCGGCTGGTCGTCATGAATATGCTCTTCTGCGAAACGCTCGCGCACGACATAAGCCAACAGCCAGCGCCGGCGGTGGGCAACGGTGTTCTGTAGCGTCACCGTTGGGTCTGCGGCCTGGGGCAGCGCGGCATCCTCGATGGCTAAAACTGCAGCGCTGCGTACTTGCGGATGTTGGATCAGGACGTTCTCGATCTCGCCCAGCTCGATCCGAAAACCGCGGATTTTTACTTGCTGGTCGACGCGGCCTAAAAACTCAATGTTTCCGTCGGGCAGGTAGCGCCCTAAATCTCCGGTGCGGTACAAACGCGCAACCCGATGCTCTTTATCGCCGCCTTGCGCAGAACGGGGATCTACAAAAGGATTAGGGATGAATTTCTCGGCGGTGAGCTCAGGCTGGTTCAGATAGCCGCGCGCCACACCGGCCCCGCCGATGCAGATTTCTCCGGGGACGCCGAGGGGGGCGAGGCGGAGGGCGCGATCGAGGATGAAGATGTGGTCGTTGGCCAGGCTGGCGCCGATGGGGAAGCGCTGGAGATGGTCCAGGTCGGAGCAGGCTTCTCCCGGCTGGTATTTTAGCTTGAAGTAGGCGGCGGAAATGGTCGCCTCGGTGGGGCCATAGGCGTTCACAAAAATGGCGCTTTCCGTGCTGTTCGTTCCAACAGCCTTGATCCAACTGTTCAATCTTTCTACGGAAGGGCTTTCTCCCCCCACCACCAGGACGCGCACGCCGGGCACGGGGAGGCCCTCGATCAAGATATCATCGACCAGTTGGTGCCAGACCGCTACCGGCAAATGCAAGACAGAGATCGATTGCCGATCGAGCAAGCTGCAAAAATCGCTGCTCGTCAATTCTTTGACTTCGGGCGGCAGCACCAAGGCAGCTCCGCTGATCAAAGCCGGGAAAATTTCCTCCGCCGAGGCGTCAAAGCCCAAGGAGATGTACTGCAAGACATTGTCGCCTGGGCCAAGCTCGGTGATCGCGGCATAGTTCAAAGCATGGTTGACCAACGAGTGATGCTCAACCATCACCCCTTTTGGCCGGCCGGTGGAGCCGGAGGTATAGATCATGTAGGCTAAACGATGTTCTGCATCGTCGCCGGCAGTTCCTGTCCTGGTTTGGCTGCTTGAAAGGACAGGCGGGTGGAATGCGGGTGATGTCAACTGCGAGATCGAATAGATATCCACCGCCGAGAACACAGACGCCGCATCAACCAGGTGATCCTGAGTTAAGATTAATGGAGCACGCGTATCTTCGAGCATAAAAGCAAGCCGTTCGATGGGATAATTCGGATCGAGCGGCAGGTAAGCCGCGCCTGCTTTCAAGATGCCCAAAATCCCCAGCATCATATCGATGGAGCGTTCGACATACAGCCCCACCAGGATGCCTGGGCCGACGCCCAAACCGCTCAGCGCATCTGCAAGGGTCTGCGCACGCTGGTTCAGTTGCGCATATGTGAGGCTGGACGAGGCCGCGTTCGAGCCATCCATGATGAGGGCGATGGCCTCGGGCGTGCGGGCAGCTTGCTGTTCAAACAATGCCTGGATGGCGGCCTTGCTGGCGCTCTCGGGGACAAGTTCTTCAGAGACGGAGCGCTTTTGCACCAGGTCTGTAAGGATATGTTCTTCTTCAGCGCGGGTAAGCAGCCGAAGATCGGCCAGCCGGGGACCGGCGGCGGGTAAGTTTTCCAAGATCACCTGCAAGCGCTCTAAAATCTGCCGGATGGTCTCACGATCAAAGACCGCCGGATCGTACGAAGCAGTGATCCCGATTTGCTCGCCTGGCCCAGAAACGATGGTCAACGGATAATTGGTTTGCTCATAGGAGCGAAATTCTTCAATGGATAAGCGGGCGCCTGCTTCGCTTAAACCGAGTTGCCCCTTCATGGTCTCTTCCACAGGGTAGTTTTCAAAGACCAGGATGCTCTCAAACAACGGCGAACCCCTGGGGATTTGAGACGACTCCTGGATTTGGACCAGCGCGCTATATTCATACTGGCGCGTGGCAAGCGATTGAGCCTGGAGCTTTTGCAGCCAACCGAGCAAGGGCTCATCCAAAGAAATTTGCGCCCGCACCGGCAAGGTGTTGATGAACAGGCCGATCATCGTCTCAGCGCCGGGCAAATCGGCCGGGCGGCCGGATACAGTCGCCCCGAACATCACATCTTGCTCGCCGGTATAGAGGCTCAACAACAATGCCCAGGCAGCCTGGAGCAGCGTGCTCAGCGTCAGACGCTCGCGGCGAGCCAGGGCCATCAAATTTGTGGTGGTTTCCTTCGAAAGACGAATCTCCATCTGACCGGCGGCGCCTAGCGGTTCTTCAATGGCTTTCGTTCCGACAGAGCCATCCTGGGAATTGAGCGGTGGTCGCCAGGCGACGGGCGCCAACGCGCGCGACAAGAGGGTCGGCGCATTGATCCCGTTCAAATATTCCTGCCAGTAATTGTGGGCAGCGTCCTGATCTTGTTCCTGCAGCCAGGCAATATAATCCCGGTAAGGGCGCGTTGGGGGTAGAGAAAACGGCTTGGCGGGCGGAGTATGGGCCCCATCCACTCGAAACGCCTCATAGTAAGCCAAAACTTCTTTCAGCAGCAACGGCATCGACCAGCCATCGATCAAGGCATGATGGCAGCTCCAAATGAACAGGCAGGCATCCTCAGCGACCCGGATCAAAGCCAGGCGCATCAAAGGCGCCTTGGAAAGATCGAAACCGCGGGCGCGATCGGCGGCCAAATAGGCTTCAAGCGCAGCAGCTTGCTGCTGCTGGAGACTTTGGTTCCCAGTATGCTCGAGGTCACGCCAATCCAGGCGTTCAATGGGTAAAGCGACCTCTTTTTGAACAACTTGCAGCATCTTGTCAAGGCGCTTCCATACGAATGCCGTGCGCAAGACCGATTGGCGTCTGACGACTTCACGCCAGGCTCTTTCAAAAGCAGGTTGGTCCAGCTCGCCCCGCAGAACAGAGCTAAATTGCTCAAAATAATCGCCCGACTCAGGCGCGTACAGGCTATGGAAAAGCATTCCCTGCTGCATGGGCGAAAGCGGATAAACCGCCTCGATATTTTTCTTACCGACGTTCTTGATCGTCCGCTGTTCTGTCTCGTCCCTCACTACTCACTCCTCACTCTTCACCCTCATCATCCTCCAACTCATCCATTAAATCTTCGATGTCGGCCTGGCTGAGCGCCACATCCGGGAAGTCAGAAGGTGTATAACCCATCGCGGCGGTGGTATATTGCCGATCCGGAGAAGTACAATGTGCGATCAACGCCTGAAGTTCTTCTTTATACATCTGGGCTAGCTTTTCAATCGTCTCACGCTGGTGGAAATTATGGCTATACAACCATTCCATTCTCAACTGGCCGTGAGTCACGCTGCTGACCACATCGAGAAGATAGCTGCGCCCACCAGAAGGATCATGAGACGGTCCGGTCAGATCCGCTTCACCGGCCTCCGCCGGACTGAACAACGCGGCATCCGTGACAGCGGCCGGCATGACAGGGTCCACCTGTCCCAGGTAATTGAAGCTCACCTGCGGTTGGCCGGTGGAACGATGCTGGCGGCCGTCGCCGGCGGACGATGTCCCAAGGCGGGGTATATCGAGCGCCTTGCCTGCCGGGTTCAAATAGCGCAACAGACCATATCCGATGCCTTTATGCCGCGGTTGGCGTAATTGTTCCTTGATCGCCATCAGGTTTTCACCTGGACCAGCGCCCGGCGAAAGGAACAAGTTGACCGGGTAGAGGCTCGTGAACCAGCCAACCGTGCGCGTGACGTCTATGTCTTCGAAGATGTCCTCTCGCCCATGACCTTCCAGGCTCACCTGCAAACCATGTTTGCCGGTCCAACGAGAAAATGCTTTCGCCAGCGCGGTCAGGAGTACATCGCCAATTTCAGTGTTGTACGCGGCCGGCGCTTCGTGCAGTAAGGCCTGAGTTTCGGCCAAATCAAGGGCGATACGCACGCTGCCCACGGAGGACTCCAGGTTGCCGCCCGCGCCGGCCCGATCGACGGGGATTTGTCCAAGACCTTGCTGGCTGGCGGCTTGAGCAGCCTGCGCCCAAAAATCCAACTCAGCCAGAACAACCGGGGAGTGGGCGTATTCCACCAACCGGGCCGCCCATTGTTGGAAGGAAGTGGTCTTCGCAGGCAAACGAAGCCGTAAACCCTGGCTGATCTGATAGTAAGCGTGCAGCAAATCCTGTAACAAGATGCGCCATGAGACGCCATCGATGGCAAGGTGATGCGCCACGATTAAGAGCTTTCCATTGTGCGCAAATCCGGACGGCGTGGGTTTGAGGCCGAGGTCGAAGTATACCAAACGCAGGAGCGGTCCTGCGGTGATATTTAAACTGCCCTGAGCTGCTGCGGCATGACTTTCGATGGCGCGGGGTTGTTCAGCGAGCGGCAATTCGCTCAGATCGATTTTTTGAACCAGGTCTTCGAGATCGCCGGCTGAGATGGAATCATAAAACTGCCGCCAGGGCCGCGATCCGCCAGGGGATGTTCCGCCGGGTTCATCGTCGGCGACGAAACGGAGGCGGAGCGCATCGTGATGTTCAAGGATATGTCCTACTGCCTGCTGCAAGATGTCCACGTCCAAAGGCATGTGGGCTTGCAGCAACAAAGCCTGGTTCCAGTGGCTCGGATTAGGCAAGTTTTGTTCGAAGAAAGCGCGTTGGATGGGCGTTAATTCTACCGCGCCAGTCACGGACCCCTGTTCCGCCAGGATTGCTCCAACGCTCCCGGATGCGGATGCGCCCGACCGGGAAGATTGTAAGGCCAGGGCCTCGATCGTCTGCGTCTCGAAGATCTGGCGCGGGGTCAGGCGCAGCCCGGCCTGGTTGGCGCGTGAGACGACCTGGATGCTTAAGATCGAGTCGCCGCCCAGGTCGAAGAAATTATCTCGCACACCTACTTTATCCAGCTTCAACACTTGCATCCAAATATCCGCCAGGATCTTTTCTTGATCCGTGCGCGGCGCTTCATAAATCGCTTCCAGCTCTGGCCGCAGCCCTTCCGGCTTTGGTAAGGCCTTCCGATCCACCTTGCGGTTAGGCGTCATTGGCAAACTGTCCAACATGACGAAGACGCCGGGGACCATATATTCAGGCAGCTTGCTCTTTAAAAATCTACGCAGGTCGCTAATATTTAATCCGTCGGTCTGCCCGGTTTGCATGGTCAGATAAGCAACCAGTTGCTGCTCGCCGGGGATATCCTCGCGCACAATCACGACTGCTTCCTGGATGCCCGCCGCTTGTAGCAGAACGTTCTCGATCTCACCCAGCTCGATGCGAAAGCCGCGCAGTTTCACCTGAAAATCGATCCGGCCCACGTATTCCAGGCAGCCGTCCGGCAGGAAACGCGCCAGGTCTCCGGTTTTATACAACCGATCCGCTACTTGAAAAGCAGGCAGGCCGTCCAAAACCGCCTGGCGTTGGTAGCCGGCAAAGGGGTTGGCAATAAAGCGTTCTGCGGTCAGGTCGGGACGATTCAGATAACCGCGCCCAACGCCCATCCCGCCTAAATACAACTCGCCGGGGACGCCCACCGGCGCAGGCTGCAGTTCCGCATCCAGCACATACGCCTGGGCGTTCACGATCGGCTTGCCAATGCTCGGCTGGGCCGGGTGGGCGCTGACCTGGCAGATGGTCGAGTCGACGGTGCATTCGGTCGGGCCGTACATGTTATAAAATTCTGTTCCCGAAGTCTGGGCGAGGGTCGCCCAGGTCTTGGCATCGATCGGTTCGCCGCCGGGTAAGATGGCCTGCGGGGACCAGCCATCCAGTAACCCGGCCGAGATGAGCATCTTCAGTTGCGAAGGGACGCAATCCAATACATCGAGCTGGTATTGGCGGATAAAACGCAGCAAGGTATCGCCATCCTTGCGAACATCCGCCGGGATAATCACCAGGGTAGGCCCGGCCCGCCGCATTCGCCACTCCTGGAGGGCGGCGTCCACGCGCCGGGGGGCATTGCTGCTCACGCGCACGGGCGTGGGGGGTGGGGTTGTGGGGAGGCGGCCGGCATAGATGGCCTGGTTTAGGCCTAGCCAGAGGTTGATGGCCGAGCGGTGTTCGATGAGGACGCCTTTGGGGAGGCCGGTCGAGCCGGAGGTATAAATGACGTACGCCAGATTTTCCGGCGAGGCCAGATTTTCCGGCGAGGCCAGATTTTCCGGCGAGGCCAGGTTTTCCGGCGAGGCCAGGCGGGAGGGCTGACAACGGATTTCGTCCACGGATGGAACGGATTGGGCAGGCTCGAGGGAGGCGAGGTCGGCGGAGGGCGATGAGGAGGTTTGTTCGATGAGCTCCCAGCCGGTATCCAGACAGACCACGATGGGGCGGGGAGAGAGCTGACTACGGATTTCGGCCACGGATTGGGGGGCCTCGAGGGAGGAGGGGGAGACGGGGGGTAAGGAGGCGGCGAGGGAGAGCTGGTCTTTCAGGTGGGTCTGGGTGAGCAGGACGGGGACTGCCGCGTCGTGAAGGATGAAGGACAGGCGATCTTGTGGGTATTCGGGGTCGAGGGGCAGGTAGGCGCCGCCGGCTTTGAGGATACCGAGCAGGCCGACGAGCATGTCCAGGGATCTTTCGACGCACAGGCCAACGATGACTTCGCGGCCGACGCCCAGGGTGCGCAAATATGCGGCTAATTGGTCGGCGCGCTGGTCCAGCTCCTGGTATGTCAACTGGTCATCTCGGTAAACGGCTGCAATGGCGTGCGGGGTGCGGCGCGCCTGGGCTGCAAAGAGGCCGTCGATGGTCTGGTTGAGGTAGAATTCGCTCTCCGGAGCTGCGGCGGCGTTCCAATCGAGCAAGAGCTGGCGGCGCTCCGCAGGCGTCAAGATCGGCAAGCTAGTCACAGGCTGTCCAGGCAGCGGTGCAGAGAAGTAATCGGCGACGATGCTTTCTAAGAGCGCCTGGTAATGACCGACCATGCGATCGATGGCGGCGGTTTCGAACAAGTCTGTGTTGTACTCCATGACGCCCTTCAGGACATCCCCGCGGTCGACCATGGTCAAGATCAGGTCGAACTTGGCCGTGCCGCTGTCGATCTGCACCGGGCTGATGGTCAGGCCGGGCAATTTCAGCGACTGGATGGAAGATTCCTGCAGAGTAAACATGACCTGAAAGAGCGGGGTATGGCTCTGGTTGCGTTCTGGCTGAAGCTCGTCAACCAGCTTTTCGAAAGGGACATCCTGAGCGGCATAGGCCTCGATTGCGGTTTGTTTGACGCGCTGCAAGAGCTCTCGGAAAGACAGCGGCCCGCTTGCGCCAGGCGTCAAATCGCCGCGCATCACCAGCGTGTTAACGAAGAAGCCGATCAATCCTTCGATCTCGGGGCGGGTGCGATTGGCGATGGGCGTGCCAACACAGATATCCACCTGCCCGGTATACCGGTAGAGCAGCGCCTGGAAAGCCGCCAGGAGAGTCATGTACAAGGTAACCGCCTCTTTCTGGCTTAAACGCTTCAGGTTCTTGAAAAGGTCTACCGGCAGCTCGAACAAACGGCGGGCGCCGCGCATACTTTGCACTGCCGGCCTGGGATGATCGGTCGGCAGCTCCAACAGCGCAGGGATGTGGCTGAGTTTCCGTTTCCAATAAGAAAGCTGGTCTTCGAGCGCCTGGCCCTGGGACCATTGGCGCTGCCAATAGGCATAGTCGTGATACTGGATGGGAAGTTCTGGCAGGGGTGAAGGCTTGCCCTGTGAAAATGCCGCATACAAAGCGCCAATTTCGCGGATAAGGATGCCCGCCGACCAGCCATCTGAGACGAGATGGTGCATGGTCAGAGCCACGACGACGTCTTCTTTATCCATCTGGATCAAGCTGCTGCGAATCAAGGGACTACGCGCCAGGTCGAACGGCACGCGTGCCTCAGCCATCGCCACCCGCAGCGCCTCTTCCTCGCGCTGCTCCGGGGGAAGATGCTGCAAGTCCACCTGGTAAAGGGGCATTTCGACCTGGGTATCGATTACCTGGACCGGCTTACCATCTGCAACGGTAAACCGTGTTCGCAAGACCGTGTGACGGCGGATGATCTCATCCAGGGTCCGGCGCATGGCTTCCATATTCAATCGTCCATGCAGACGCAACGCCGCCGGTACATTGTAATACGGGCTGCCAGGTTCCCATTGATCCAGGAACCAGAGACGTTGCTGCGCAAAGGAAAGCGGCGCCTCGCCGCGCAGGACGACATCTTCAGGGATGCGCGTGATGGGGGATTGAGCGTGCTCGACTTTAACCGGCTTTTCGTCAGGCGTGGCTTGCTCTTCGGGAGCATAGCCCAACTTCTCGGCAAGCTCCCAACCCTGAGGGCTAAGCGAGTCATCCGTGTAAAATTTCTTCCACCGGTCTGCGGCTTTCGGGTCGATGTCTTTGCGCAGGTAAAATTTAAAGTCGCCCACCATCTGAGCGCCCGGCCGCACCCCACTGGTCATGCGATCGCCTTCGTAGGGTTTCAGCATGGCCGGGTCGAATTCGATCCCTAAGAAATGAGAGATACGTTCCATCTCTTGGGCAGGGCCTTTGACCATATCTTCGAAAGCGATGCGCAACTGTCGCTCGGCCGGGATGTCAACCAGGAAATCGAGGATATTCTGATGGCTGACGATCCAGACCAGCTCGGCCAACTCGCGCTGGGTGAAGGGGTGGTCGTAGCGAAAGAAGACCCCGTCCAGCTTGGCTTCGATGAAGGAGTATATCGAGGCGAACGGGTGGCGGATGAGGTGGATGTAATAGGGGCGGTCGAAGTCCTGCTCGGCGCGCTTGAGCATCTCCAGGTCGAGGGCGTAAACGGGGGTTTTGTCGACGAGCAGGCGGTGGGGATGGTCGACCTGGATCCATTCCTGGAAGATGCGGTAGAACTGGCGGGTGGAGAGGCCCTGGGTTTCGAAGTTCTGCATGATCTGGCGGGCCTGGTCGGCGCTGCAATTCTTCAGCTCCATGATCGCCCGCTCGACGCCTTCCAACCAGAAGGCGTATGCGCCAGAGAAGGCAGCGCGGCGCTCAGCCAGTGTATTGAAAGAAAGCAAATCGAGCTCCGGGGGAGAGAAGAGGCGCGGGTTGCCGCCCATCATCGTCCGCAGCAGGGTCGAGCCGGAGCGAGGCGGCGAGAGCACAAAAACTGCGGGTGGGTTCTTCGCAGAGGTGTCTGGATGGGACGGCGCCGGCGACGATACAGAACACCGTTCGATAATCTGGCGGATGAGGTCGATCTTCTCCGCGGTGATGCCAGCCTGGCCTTGAAGCCTGGTCTCGAAAGTGGCCGCGGCGTTGCTCGCCTCGCTGCTTTCAACAGCGGCGCCCAATTGAGAATAATCTTGTAAGATCTTTTCGACCGAACCCGGATAATACTCCACCATATACAAAGCCAGGTCGGCCACCGTGGGCGCCATGAACAACGCGCGCACATGCGCGGCGCTGCCCAATTCTTCCTGGAAACGATTCATCAAGACGGCGGCTTTGAGGGAATCGCCGCCCAATTCGAAAAAGTCATCGTAAATTCCGATGCGATCGATGCCGAGCACGGCCTGCCAGCGGCTGATCAGGTACTTCTCCACCGGCGTCGTCGGGGGGACGTAGGCTTTCTCCAGGTCAGGCCGGGTCTGGTCAGGCGTAGGCAGTGCGCGCCGGTCAACCTTGCCGTTGGGGTTGAGCGGCATGCGATCGAGGATTACGAAGGCGGCCGGGATCATGAATTCGGGCAGGGTGTCTTTTAGGAAGCGGCGCAGCTCGGCCAGGTTGATGCTGCGCTCGGGCTTGGGGACCAGGTATGCGACCAGGCGTTTGTCGCCCTGGGGTTCTTCACGCAGGATGACGATGGTTTCCTGGACGGCGGGGAACTTGCCGAGGGCGGCTTCGATCTCGCCCAATTCGATCCGCAAACCGCGCAGCTTGACCTGGAAGTCGAAGCGCCCCAGGAACTCGATATTTCCGCTCGGGTCGCGGCGTACCCGGTCGCCGGTGCGGTACAAACGCTCAACGTTGGTCGTTGAATCTTGCACGTTGAAAGGGTTCGGGATGAATTTCTCCGCGCTGAGCTCAGGACGCTTGTAATAACCCACC
>JAYRNN010000281.1:0-7445 GCA_041912175.1 Anaerolineales bacterium
AGAGCTTGCTGATCTTGGGGCGGCCAGGCGTGGGTAAAACCACCATGTTGCGTGAAGCAGCGCGCATCCTGGCTGAGAGCAAACGCGTGATCATCGTCGATACTTCCAATGAGATCGGCGGCGACGGCGACGTGCCTCATCCGGCGGTTGGTCGGGCGCGGCGCATGCAAGTATCAGCCCCGGCCTTGCAACACGAGGTGATGATCGAGGCCGTAGAAAATCATAACCCTGAGGCCATCGTAATTGATGAGATCGGGCGCGAGCTCGAAGCAGACGCGGCGCGCACCATCGCCGAGCGCGGCGTGCAATTGATCGGCACTGCGCACGGTAATTCCCTGGAGAATCTCCTGCTCAACCCCACCCTTTCTGATCTGGTGGGGGGGATTGAGTCGGTGACCCTGTCCGACGAAGAGGCGCGCCGGCGTGGGACTCAGAAAACGGTTTTGGAACGGCGTTCGCCGCCCACTTTTGATGTATTGATCGAGATCCAGAACCGTGACCGCCTGGCAGTCCACCCAGACGTCTCGGCTTCTGTAGACGCGTTGTTGCGCGGTTACCCGCTTCCGCCGGAAATCCGCACCCGCCTGGAGAATGGGGAGATTCGGCTCGAGCGGGCGCAAGCGCCTGGGCAGACGTCTGCACGCCCGCAGCCCGCCGGCCAGCAGAGTTTTCGCCGCCAGTCGTCTGAGATGCCTTTCGAGCGCGGCCGCTCGAGCGGCGCGCAGAGCTTCGCCGGAGAACGACCCAACGGCGCTGAATCTTACACCGGCGAAGCGCAGTCAGGCCGCGAGCACCGATCTCTTCCGCCGGTGCGCATCTACCCCTACGGTGTAGCTCGCAATCGTCTTTCACAGGCTGCCAAACGTCTGGGCGTGCCGGCGGTGCTGGTGAATGAAGCGGGCGAAGCAGAAGTATTTGTAACCTTGCGCTCCTACTATCGCAAACGCCAGCGCCCGATAATGGACGCGGAAAATCGTAATGTCCCTATCTACGTATTGCGCGCCAACACCATCAACCAAATGCAGCAGTTCTTAAGTGACCTGTTCAACCTGACGGTTGATTCCAGCGGCGAGACCGGCTTAGAGCCGGTGATCCAGGAGACACAGGCGGCCATCCAGGCAGTGATGAACGGGGAACGCTGGGTCGAGCTGCAGCCGGCCGCTTCTTCTGTGCGCCGCCTGCAGCACCAGATGGCGCGCGAAGCAAATCTATTCTCACACTCCTACGGTAAAGAACCCCGCCGTAGAGTACGTATCTTTAGAGAGTAATCTCATACTCTTATTCTCCTTCACCCAAAGAGTGGGTGAAGGAGAATCTGTAGAGGATCATGTTTATTACTTTTGAAGGCTCTGACGGCAGCGGTAAAAGCACTCAAATCGCCCGCCTGGCTGAGTTTCTAGCCCAGGAAGGTTATCCCGTGCTGCTGACGCGTGAGCCTGGCGGCAATGTCATCAGCGAGCAAATTCGTACCGTCATCATGGATTTAAAGAATACCGCCATGCACCCGCGCACTGAAATATTACTGCTCCAGGCCGCCCGCGCCCAATTGGTTGAACAAGTGCTCCGTCCACGCCTGGAGCAGGGTGAGTTGGTGTTGTGCGACCGCTATGGCGACTCGACCCTGGCCTACCAGGGATATGGCTACCAGCTCTTTGACCTGGACACATTGCGGGAACTGATCCATTTTGCTACCGGCGGGCTGATGCCAGACCTGACGCTGTTATTAGATCTGGATGTCGAAGAAGGACTGCGCAGGCGGGCCAAAGGCGGTGAATGGAACCGTCTGGATGCCCTCGATTTAGCCTTTTACCGGCGTGTGCGTCAAGGGTATCTGGAAATGGCCCAGGCCGAGACTCAACGTTGGGTGATCATCGATGCCTCCCAGACGCCGGAGCTAGTCCAGGAGGCTATTCAAAGTGTTGTCTTCGCGCGGCTGAACGTTTAACCTTTAATTTTGTACTGATCAGAAGTCGTCAAAATCTCCGCCCCCTGCCTCCCCGCCCGCTTCTGCCAGGTCTGGGATGGCTTTCTCGATATCATCCGGGCTCTGGCCGGCCTCCAGTCGATCGATCACCTCATCGAATTCTGGGCCCATTTCTTCGCCCATTTCATGGCTCATCTGGCGCATCATCTTACCCATGGCGCGCGGGTCGTCTTCCATGCCCGCCAGGGCGCTCGGATCTGCCAGGTTTTCCAGGCGACTTTCTTCCGAGCGCGCAAACCGGATGCGTCCGATCCGGCGCATGACGTTGCTGCTTTGGCAGTGTGAACATATGATCGTGCGTGTGTCATATTCGCTGTAGGTCATAAAAATTTCAAACCGTTTTTGACAATCTTTACAACGGTATTGGTATGTGGGCATGCGTTACCTCCATGTCATTTTCGTCAATTTGAAATTATAATCAAGCCACCCAAAGAATAAAAGGCTAATGCAGGCAGCAATTCCACGCTTCTCTGACCTAAGTTGAGGTATTATGCCCGATGCTCTTCCATTCTATATATACCAGCCACAGCCGTTATTGATCGTAATCTCAGGCCCTTCCGGCGTTGGTAAAGATACTGTGCTCCACGGCATGACCGCCAGGGATCTTCCTTTTCATTTCGTCATTACCACCACCACCAGGCCTGTGCGAGAAGGGGAGCAAGATGGGGTTGACTACTTTTTTGTCGGCAAAGCTGAATTCGAGCGCATGATCGAGCAGGATGATTTGCTGGAATATGCGCTGGTATACGGTGATTACAAAGGCGTCCCCAGGCGGCAGGTGCGCGAGGCCATGCAGAGCGGCAAGGATGTCGTCATGCGCATCGATGTCCAAGGCGCAGCCAGTATACGCAAATTGTGCCCAGAAGCCGTCTTGATTTTTTTGACCGTGGGAGACGAACAGGATTTGATCCACCGCCTACGCTCTCGCAAGAGTGAGCCTGAAGATAAAATGTTAAAGCGCATTGAGACCGCTCGCCAGGAGATGCAATGCCTGGACCAGTTTGATTATGTGGTCGAGAATAAGGAAAATGAAGCGCACAAGACGGTGGATGTTATCGAGGCAATTATCAAGGCCGAACACCACCGAGTCGAACCCAGAAAGGTAACTTTGTGACGATTAACCCTCCACAACCGCAAGATAATCCGTTAGAGACTGCGCCTACTCCGCAGACCGTCGCCGTCCGCATGCCAGGCGGTACTCCCTATGTAACTTATGGGCTGCTTGGATTCACCGTCCTGATATTTCTGCTGCAATTGGGGACAAAATCATTATTTGGTTATGATTTGCCCGTTGCATTGGGGGTAAAGGAGAACAGCCTGATCGCGCAGGGCCAGATCTGGCGGTTAATCAGCCCCATGTTCCTGCATTCCACCACGATGCTGCTACATATCTTATTTAACATGTATGCGCTGTTCTCATTTGGGCCGAGTTTGGAGCGTTTTTACGGTCACACCGGTTTCCTGCTGTTATATTTTCTAGCTGGCTTCGCAGGAAACGTGTTGTCCTTTATATTTTCGACGGCCCCTTCATTGGGCGCATCCACAGCGGTTTTTGGCCTGGTCGCCGCAGAGGCAGTGTTCCTGTACCGCAACCGCAAGCTGCTGGGCGGCCGCGCTCAAAGCGCATTGATCAACTTGCTGGTAATTGTTATCTTGAACCTGTTCTTGGGTTTTTCCTCGGGCTTCATCGATAATTGGGGGCATATCGGCGGGTTGCTGGGCGGGGCGCTATTCGCCTGGTTCGGTGGACCAGTGATGAAGGTCGATGGCGTATATCCAGATCTCAAAGTGATTAATACACGCAGCAGCCGGCAGTCTTATCTGGTCTGGGGTGTAATTTTTGGGCTGTTTGCTGTCCTGGCAGCCATCACAATTTTTCTGCGCAGTTAATCGCGGTTATGCCTCACACAAACCTGGGAGGGCGCTTTTCCAGGAACGCGGCCACCCCTTCTTTATGTTCGGCGCCTTTTCCTGCAATCTCCTGGATATGCGCCTCATAATCGAGCGTCTGTTCCAGGTTTCCTAACACCGACTTATTGAATTCGCGTTTCGCAAGCCCCATCGCGCGCACCGGGCCTTTCGCCAACGCCTGAGCCCAGGCGGCAGCTATTGGTAGCAAATCGGCGGCCGGTACGATGCGGTTGACCAACCCCCATGCCAGCGCTTGCTCGGCTGTGATTGGGGCGTTCGTGAAAGTATATTCGCTGGCTCTTCCCAGGCCGATCAGGGCGGGTAGCAACACAGACACAGCCGAGTCGGGCGCCAGGCCAATCCCTGAAAACCCGACCACGAAGCGCGCCTGGTCGGAAGCGACGCGCAGGTCGCAGGCCAAAACTAGCCCCAGAGCTGCCCCTGCGACGACGCCATTAATGGCCGCCAGGACCGGCTTTTCCAGCCTGCGGATTTGCATGACTAGTGGGTTGTAGGTGCGCAGCAAATGATAACGGTAAGAAACCTCGCCTTTGGTAAACTCGCTCACATCTTGTCCGGCGCTGAAGGCAGCGCCTGCCCCGCGGAGCGCCACACAGCGGACCTCGGCTCGCTCGGCCTGTTTGAAGGCGGCTTGTAAAGCTGCGATCAATTCAAAATTAAACGCGTTTACTTTAGGCCGGTTTAGCGTGATCGTCTGCACGCCTTGCTGAAATTCGCTCAGAAGGATATCGGTTTCTGCCATCGAACATGCTCCTGGTTACGCAAGATTGAAAAAAAAGACCCGGCTTAACCGGGTCCTCTTATGGAATTTTTATTCAGGGAAGCCGGGATCTTCGTCCAGGTCCTCTCCAGAGTCATCGTCATAGCCCAACTCAAGCGTGACTTCGTCGTTGGCCATGCGCACCCACAGCACCAGGAGCTGCCCATCATCCACCTCAAGCGTGCGAGCAGCCACAATCGGGGCGGTCTGATCCAATCCGTCCGAGGATCGGTATTCGAGATAAATGTTGTTTTTACCCCGCCAGGCCCGGTTGCAGCGTTCGACCAGAGCCGGTCCATTGAATGTGCGCAGGCGCGTGATCACAATATCAGACAGGGATTGACTCTCCAATAAACCGGTAGCCCAGCCATCATTAACCGCCTCGAAAGTTGGCGGAGGGCCTTCAATAATTGTAATTTTTTCGTCCATATACCTATACTCCGTGTCGGGAATCATACCATGAATTGCGAGCTTGCATGTAAAATATTTATCAGAGTAAATCAAGGAGAATTCTGCTATGGTGAAGCTGGTAATCTTGATCGAACCCGTCGATGACTGGTCGAAATTGGAAGCTGACTGGCCGCAATTCTTGCACTATGCCGAAGAAATGCCCGGATTGCAACGCGAGGCGGCCAGCACGATCGATTCGATGTTGTATGGCAATAGTGCATTCATGCAAATGCACGAGTTGTTCTTTAATTCCCTCGAAGAAGCGCAACAGGCAATGGTTTCTCCCAATGGACAAGCGGCCGGCAGGGTGCTGCAGCAGATGACCGGGGGTAAACTAGTGCTGTTTTTTGCGGATTATAAAGAAGATAGCATCGAAAACTTACGCCGCTATCAAGCAAAGACGAATGATGCGAAGTAACGCTACCCCCTATCGCGTCCTGCTCATCGGCGGCGTACTCTTAGCCGGCTTGCTCCTGACCTTCGCTTTTTGGCTGTTCATGTTCCGCCCTGGCAGCATCAATCGTACCCGGCGCGTCGTGGCCTGGCTGAATGACCCATCGGCGAAGACAGATTGGGCTATCCAAGGCGGGCAGCGCTGTGGGCAAGCTCCGTTCATTTTGCCCAGCAGTGGTTTTATCGGCTACCTATGGGATGATTCTTTCAAAATCGGGCAGCGTCACCAGGGCATCGATATTTTTGGAGGTGGGCCAAATAATACAACCCCGGTCCTGGCCGCCTATTCAGGTTTTTTGCGGCGAGAGCCTGGATGGAAAAGCTCCCTGATCATTCGGATCCCGGATGATCCATTGCAGCCCGGTCGCCAAATATGGACTTACTATACTCATATGGCTGACGAGCAGGGCATTTCGTTTATCTCGCCCCAGTTTCCCCCCGGTACAAACGAGGTGTTTGTAGAAGCCGGCACGCTTCTGGGTTACCAGGGCAACTATTCCGGCGATCCGAATAACCCGGTGGGGGTCCATTTGCATTTTGCCATCGTGCAGGACGATGGGACAGGCAATTATCGCAATGAATTGAAGATTCACAACACGCTCGATCCATCGCCTTACCTGGGGATAAACCTTAATGCCCGCCAAAATAAGGGTGAAATCCCACAATGTCAGTGAAGCGCAGCTTTGTGTACAGTTTTTCGTTATACAAGCCCAGCGTGGCCGGGCTTGTATAACGAAAAAGTTCTAAGGAGAAGCAGATGAACGAATTTTTAGATGCCGTGGTGTTGGTCACAGGCGCCGGGCGCGGGATCGGCCGGGCGATTGCCCTGGCTTTCGCGCAGCGCGGCGCGATTTTAGCAATTAACGATCTCACCCCCATCAATCTAGACGAAACAGGCGCCCAAATCCGCGCCTTTGGGGCTTCCGTCAAGGATTATGTGTTTGACGTCGCGAAAAAGATGCCCGTTGAAGAAATGATCGATGAGGTACTCCACGATTGGGGTCGCCTCGATATCCTGATCAACAATGCCGGCGTGCATCCGTATGTTTCATTGTTGGATATGGATGAATGGGATTTCCGGCGTACGCTAGATGTCAACCTGTGTGGGCCATTTTTTACCACCCAGTTGGCAGGCCGCGCCATGCGCGCTCAGAGAGGCGGGGTGATCTTGAACGTGGCGGCGGCTTTGGGGCGCGCCCAGGGCTGGGAAGATAGCGCGGCTTATGTCGCCAGCAAGATGGGGTTAATTGGCTTAACAAGGGAGGCCGCGCGTGAGCTGGCGCCGTTCAATATCCGCGTTAACGCAGTTTGCCCTGGCTGGGTCGAAACACAGGCGACGCAGCTTTCGGGCAAAACCCCAAGGACGGCGCTAGAAGGTCCTAATCCCATCCCTCAGGCCCGCTTTGGGCTTCCCGAAGAAGCGGCGCAGCTTGTCGAATTGGACATTGAAGAATTGCCGCCTGTGATGACGATTGATCAAGCGCTCGCCGAAAGCGCGCCCGCGATTAAAAAATGGGGCAACAATACTTTTGTGTACGAGGGCAAACCCTATCGTCAAGTCTACATCGGCGACGTGGACGATGCGTTGGCAAAAGCGGACAAGATTATCGAAGGCACGTACCAGTTGAATCCGTACGACCACGTTCCTGTCGAAACTCAAACGTGCGTGGTGAAACCTGAACCCGATGGTCGGCTCACCGTTCATTCCAACACACAGGCGCTGTATTTCACCAAAGACAACATGGGCATTATTTTGCAAATGCCCGATTACAAAATTCGGCTCGTCGGCGGCACGGTGGGCGGCGGTTTTGGCGGTAAAGTGGACGTGGTCATCGAACCCGTCACCGCGATTGCGGCAATGAAAAC
>JAYRNN010000282.1:0-6121 GCA_041912175.1 Anaerolineales bacterium
CAACGTCGTTTTACCGTGGTCAATGTGCCCCATCGTCCCAACGTTCATGTGCGGCTTGCTGCGATCAAATTTCTGCTTTCCCATAAGTCCATCTCCTCTTCAACGAGTGATCTTAAAAAGGTTCCGATTGTTTTATTTTTTATCTGCCGTCAATGATTGTTTTTGCAACATTTTCAGCGATCTGGGCATAATGGTCAAATTCCATCGAGAACACACCGCGGCCTTGAGTGGCCGAGCGCAGGTCTGTTGCATAACCAAACATTTCTGCCAGCGGCGCCATCGCTCGCACAGCCTGTGCATTCCCAGGCCGCACTTCCATGCCCTGGATAAGTCCACGCCGGCCGGTAAGCTGGCCAATAATATCGCCCAAGAACTCTTCCGGCACGACCACTTCCACTTTCATAATCGGTTCTAATAAAATAGGGCCAGCTTTCTGCATGCCTTCTTTGAAGGCCATGGAACCAGCCATTTTAAAGGCCATTTCATTTGAGTCTACTTCGTGAAACGAGCCATCATATAAACGAATTTTTACATCCGTGGTGGGATAACCAGCCAAAACGCCTGCTTCGGCAGACTCGCGCACGCCTTTTTCGACGGCTGGAATATACTCTTTAGGGATTACACCGCCCACAATATCATTTTTAAATTCGATTCCGCTTCCAAGCTCGCCAGGCTCGATCGCCAAGACGACATGGCCATATTGACCGCGCCCGCCGGTTTGTTTTACATAGCGGAACTCCGCTTTTTCGACAGGCCTGGTGATCGACTCCCGATATGCTACCTGCGGTCGTCCCACACGAGCTTGCACGCGGAACTCTCGGAGCATACGATCCACCAGAACCTCCAGGTGTAGCTCACCCATTCCAGCGATGATCGTCTGCCCGGTTTCTTCGTCACTACGCACCTGAAAAGTTGGGTCTTCTTCAGAAAGCTTACGCAGCGCATCGCCCATTTTATCCTGATCGGCCACTGTTTTCGGCTCAATCGCAACGAAAATAACCGGCTGTGGGAACGAAATGCTTTCCAATAAAATTGGCCGAGAAGAATCTGAAAGCGTATCGCCTGTGAATGATTCTTTCATTCCCAAGACCGCTCCAATATCGCCAGCTAAAACCTCGCTGATATCCTCGCGGCGGTCCGCATACATACGCAGCAAACGGCCGACTCGTTCCCGGCGGTCCTTGGTTGAGTTATACACCATGACGCCCTGGTTTAGTTTTCCCGAATATACTCGGATATATGCCAGGCGTCCCACGTAGGGATCGGTAACAATCTTAAAAACCAACGCACTTAAGGGCGCATCATCATCCGGCAGAAGAGTAATTTCATCTTCGGTACGCTGATCAGTGGCCACCACTGGAGGTACGTCTTTGGGTGAAGGCAAGTAATCAATCACGGCATCCAATACGAGTTGGACGCCTTTATTGCGCAAAGAACTACCACAAAATACCGGTGTAGCTTTCCCGGCAATGACAGCTTTCCTTAACGCTGCTTTGAGCTCTTCGACGTGGATATCGTCTCCCTCTAAATATTTTAAAGTGAGATCATCATCCGTCTCAGCGATTTGCTCGACCATCCGAGCGCGCATTTCAGATGCCTGGTTCTGCATATCGACGGGGATATCCGTCTCGCGCGGTTCTTTGCCAAGATCGTCTTCCCAGACGATGGCGCGCTCAGCGAGCAGATCGACCACGCCGCCAAAGGACGCTTCTAAACCAATCGGGAGCTGCATCGCAATCGGATTGGCCCCCAGGCGCTGACGAATTGACTCAAGCGTCCGCTCGTAAGATGCGCCCACGCGATCCATTTTATTGGCGAAACAGATACGCGGCACACCATAACGGTCTGCCTGGCGCCAGACGGTTTCGCTTTGCGGCTCGACCCCCTGCACGGCATCGAAAACGACAATACCGCCATCCAAGACACGCAAAGAACGCTGGACTTCGGCAGTGAAGTCAATGTGGCCAGGCGTGTCAATGATATTGATCTGGTAACCTTTCCACTCAGATGAAACCGCCGCAGAAACGATCGTAATACCACGTTCACGCTCCTGCTCCATCCAGTCAGTAACCGTCGTTCCATCATCCACCGAGCCAATCCGGTGAGTTTTTCCGGTATAAAAGAGAATACGCTCCGTCGTGGTAGTTTTACCCGCGTCGATATGAGCGATAATTCCAATATTCCGGTAGCTTTCGAGTGGATGTAGGCGTGCCATGATCTTTCAGCGTGTTTCCAGGAAGGGCGATTCGTAACCAGTGATGGGGAGTTTCTCCGCCCCATCACTGGTTATCAAACCCTACATTCGATAATGGGAGAAGGCCCGGTTCGCCTCGGCCATCTTGTGAGTTTCTTCTTTTTTACGGATCGCTGCGCCTTGGTTATTGACGGCATCCATCAATTCCGCCGCCAACTTCTCGGAAAAATTTTTCCCAGAGCGAGAGCGAGCAGCGCCCAAAATCCAGCGGGTCGCCAAAGCAAAACGGCGGTAAGCCGGGACTTCCATCGGCACCTGGTATGTGGCGCCGCCCACGCGGCGTGGTTTCACTTCCATAACCGGGGCAACATTTTTAAGCGCTACTTCAAACATTTCCAGTCCATTGCGCTTTGTACGATCCTCAACCGCGTCGAGGGCATCATAGACCAAAGTGGCTGCAACGCTTCTCTTACCATTCCTCATCACACGATTGATGAAGGATTGTACCTGTACGCTGTTATAGCGAACATCAGGGGAAATTTCACTTTTTTCTGCACTACTTCGCCGAGACATTAGACCTCTCCTACTTCTTGGCCGGCGCGCCCGGTTTTGGACGCTTGGCGCCGTATTTCGAACGGCCCTGCTTGCGATTATTTACACCACCGGTGTCAAGAGTACCGCGCACAATATGGTATCGAACACCAGGTAAATCTTTCACACGACCCCCGCGCACCAGCACCACCGAGTGCTCCTGGAGCGTGTGGCCTTCACCTGGGATATAAGCGGTTACCTCAATCCCATTAGTCAGGCGAACACGCGCGATTTTACGCAACGCAGAGTTCGGTTTTTTCGGGGTCATGGTACGCACGACCGTGCAAACGCCTCGCTTTTGCGGAGCGCCATTATCCTGGCGAACACGCCGCTGCTTCATCGTGTTCAATGTGTAAAGCAGCGCAGGAGCCTTGCTTTTGACCTTCTTAGATTTGCGACCTTTTCGAATCAATTGGTTGATGGTTGGCACCTTCGCCTCCAAAATAAAAACTATATTTCACAATCTTTTTCATTAAGTGAGGCCATCCAATGACTTTGATGGCCTCACTATCAGTTGTCCGTTAAATTTTATCGGACGGGGGTCATGCCGTCCAGAGTATGCGTGTGGCAACGAACTGCGATTTTACCATGCGCGTAGATTCAAGTCAAGGAATTCCGCAAAGCCGGATTAGAATTCCTCGCCCAAACCCATTAAACCGGTCGGCAATTTTGGCGGTCTGGCGCGCTCTTCATCTTTGCCAAATTTGATCAACTCGCCAGCATCTGTGACCGCTTCGACAGCCAGGCCAAGGCTCTGTAGCTCTTTGACCAGCACCCGGAATGAAGCTGGGATGCTAGGCTCTTCGATCGGCTCGCCTTTGACGATTGCTTCGTACGTCTTGACCCGACCCTGGACATCATCCGATTTAACCGTCAGCATCTCTTGAAGAGTGTATGCAGCGCCATACGCTTCCAACGCCCATACTTCCATTTCGCCAAAACGCTGGCCGCCAAATTGCGCCTTGCCGCCTAATGGTTGCTGTGAAACCAGGCTATATGGACCGGTCGACCGGGCATGCACCTTATCTTCCACCAGATGGTGCAGCTTGAGCATCGTCATGACGCCCACCGTAACAGGTTGATCATAAGCATCGCCCGTCTTGCCATCCCGCAAGATTTGCTTTCCCAAGATGGGCACCGGCTTTCCAGTTTCAAATGTTACTTCTTGGGCCTTGGCATGCAGATTTTCATCTGGGACACCCGTTAGATCAACGCCCAGACCATCCATCCACAGGCGCAAGCCTGCATCGATGACGGCCTGATCGCTTGCCTGGCGCTGCGCCAAAGCAAGTTTCTCGCCTTCGAATGAAAGCAAGAGCTCCGGATCATACCCCTGGTCTCGCAGCCATTCGCGCAGCGTTGAACGGCGTGCATAGCTGGGATCGGATACCAGGTCGTTTACGTTGTAATTACGATCGCCCAGCCAGGCTTCAAGATAGAGGCGTCTCACTTCGTCATCGTCCTCGGTGGTGATCGAATCGTAATCTTGTTCTTTCAGCCAATCCCAGGCCAAGGCAGCCGTTTTTTGCCAGGCGTGATCGATAAGCCAGGCACGAGCCAGTTCTGCCTCAATTTCCCTTTCAGAAGCGCCATCGAAAACCGGAGAAATCGCTCGGAAACCCAGACGGCTAGAAGCCCAGCCCAGGTGAGTTTCCAAAACCTGGCCAATGTTCATACGGCCCGGCACCCCCAGTGGATTTAAGATCACATCTACCGGCGTACCATCGTCCAGGAAAGGCATATCCTCAACAGGTACGACTTTCGAAACTACACCTTTATTCCCATGGCGGCCGGCCATCTTATCGCCAGCTGTAATTTTTCGGCGTTGAGCTACTGAAACGCGCACCATCATATCCACGCCTGCGGATAAATCGGCATTGTCTTCGCGAGTGAACACCTTAACATCCACGACTTTTCCGCGCTCCCCGTGAGGTATTCGCAGCGAGGTGTCTTTCACATCACGCGATTTTTCTCCGAAAATGGCCCGCAACAAGCGCTCTTCTGGCGTCAGTTCTTTCTCGCCTTTCGGGGAAATCTTTCCTACTAGAATATCATTCGGTCCGACCTCCGCACCGATGCGGATGATGCCATGGTCGTCAAGGTCTTTGATGGCATCTTCACCGACGTTCGGAATATCGCGCGTAATCTCCTCAGGACCTAGACGAGTATCGCGAGACTCGACCTCATATTTCTCAATATGCACGGATGTGAAGGAATCATCCTGGACCAGGCGCTCCGAGATCAGAATTGCGTCTTCGAAGTTACCCCCCTCCCAAGAGATGAAGGCCACGGTCACATTTTGTCCAAGGGCCAGTTCACCGCTTTCGGTAGAAGATGAGTCGGCGATCACATCCCCTTTATGCACGAGTTGGCCTTTTACCACCGCCGGCCTTTGGTCAATGCAGGTGCTCTGGTTCGATCGTTGATATTTTCGCAGCAAGTAGGGATGCAGTTTCGCATCTTTGTCACGGATAACTACTTTGTTGCCGGTTACAGAAACGACCTCGCCGTCTTCTTCAGCGATTACAACCTGGCCAGAATCAACAGCAGCATAATACTCCATACCGGTTGACACTTGGGGTACATCTGGCCGCAGCAACGGCACAGCCTGCGCCTGCATATTTGAGCCCATGAGAGCCCGGTTAGCGTCATCGTGCTCCAGGAAAGGAATCAATGCCGCGCTGATGCCCACAATTTGGTGTGGTGCAACGTCCATATAATCGATGTTAGTCGGGGCAGAAAACAGGAAACTAGAGTGATAACGCGAAGAAACGCGCCGGCGAATGAACTCGTGGTGCTCGGTCAACGGGGTATTTGACTGAGCAATTACGAAGCGATCCTCTTCATCTGCAGAGAGGTATTCGATATCACTGGAGACAAATGGAACCACCAGTACTTCTGCCGGGTTCGCGGAGCGGATCGCCTCAGCGATTTTTTCCGTGACACGATCTCCTTCGCTGGCAATCACCTCTCCGGTTTCAGTATTCAGAATAGCTTCGCGCAGGCTGCGACCTACCAGGCGCGGATCGCTCGGCTTAATTGCTTTGCGCACCCGCCTGTAAGGGGTCTCGATAAACCCGTATTCGTTCACTTTGGCAAAAGATGCCAGGCGGCCAATCAAGCCGATGTTCGGGCCTTCAGGCGTCTCTACAGGGCAGATACGCCCATAGTGCGAGTGGTGAACATCGCGAACATCGAAGCCGGCTCGCTCACGGCGTAAACCACCCGGACCAAGCGCAGATAACGTGCGCTTGTGGCGTAGCTCTGCCAACGGGTTTGTTTGGTCCATAAATTGCGAAAGTTGACTCGAGCCAAAAAACTCTCTCAAGGCAGCTA
>JAYRNN010000283.1:0-38468 GCA_041912175.1 Anaerolineales bacterium
ACGCAGATCTGACGATTGGCGCGCCAGATCGAGCGCTGCCAAGGCGCGTTGAATGGCCAGCTCGAACTCTCCATGGCGCTCTAACGCCGCCGACCAGGTCATATACGCGCTGATCGCCGTCGGATAAGCTTTCGCCGACAGGCCGCGGCTGACCGCCTTCTCGGCGATTTCGATCGCCTGTGGATAATGGTTGATTTGCAAATAATAACCCGCCCAGCGTTCCAGTACTTCGGCTTGATGGATTTCGCTCATCTCAGCCAGTGTTTCGCCAACAAATCGGTCCACCAGATGAGAAAGCGCCTCTAAATCAGCTCGTTGGCCTTCCAGATCGCCGCGCACAAAATACAATCCTTCGCGCGCCAACAGCAGTTGAAATCGCTCTTCCAGCTCGGTCTCCGGGGTAAAATCGAGCGCCCGGCTGAAATAAGCGATCGCTTGTTGGTTCTGATATGCCGCGCGCGCCGCCACAGCCGCCTCCTTCAGATAGCCGCGCGCTTTTTCTGGCAGGCCGGCCAGCTCGCTGTGATGCGCCAATTCCGCCAAATGGGTTGAGCGCTCAGAAACGAATAAGCTTTCCATCGCCTCCACAGCCCTGTTATGTAACTCCTGGCGCTCCGCCCGCAGCAGCATATGGTAAGCGGCGTCTTGCATCATTAAATGGTTGAAGATATAGCGTTTATCATCTATTGTCGTCCAAATTGCCGCTTCAGCAGCCGTATGGACCCGGTCGATGAGCGTCGTTGTGTCCTGGAGCATATGCGCCAGGATGCGCACTTCAAATTCACGGCCGATAATTGCCGCGGTTTGGACGACGCTGCGCACCTGCGTCGCCAGGCGATCCAATCGGGCGACCAGGAGGGCCTGCACGCTTGTAGGCAGCACGGACGCATCGATCTCTCCCCTGACTTGCCACTTGCCCGCTTCGAGCGTCAGCCGTCGGGCTTCTTGCAAATATCGCACGACTTGCTCCACGTAAAACGGGTTGCCTTCACAGCGCGCTTCCAAGATTCGCAGCAGCTCGGGCGCTGGTGGGGCGCCTAAGATATTTTCTACCAGGGCGAGGATATGCTTGCCGGTTATGCCCGTTAAGCGGAGCTCCTGGTAAGACATCCCTTCGCCTAAGATCGGGCTCGTCTCCTCCGGGCGGGCTGTGGCAATCAACGCCAACGGGTAAGACCGGTTCTTATCCGAAGTCGTGATCCGGTCTAACCGCCCGATAAATTCCTTCGAGACAGGATCTAACCATTGGATATCTTCGATGATCATCACAACCGGTCGAAGGATACATTCAACCTGAAAGAGCGACGCCAGGGCAAGCAGCGTATTCTCATATCTGCCCTGTGGGTCAAGCTGTTCATAGAGCGAATCCGGCCAGTGCAAACCTACCACCGCACCCAAGAAGGAGCGCATACGATCCAATGCGTCGGCTTTGGTTTGATCGATCTCGGTCATCTTTAAGATCAGCTCGTCGACGACGCGGTTAAAATTCCGCTTATTCCGCGCTTCCGGTTGGATCTCCGATTGATCGAATAGATTTTGCAGCCAATAACGGAAGGGGTTCAATGGCTCACGCAGGATTTCGTCGGTCTGGCAAACCGCCCATAAGAATCCATCTGGGCTGCATTGCTGAAACACCTGAAATTCATGCACCAGGCGGCTCTTCCCGATCCCGGCTTCGCCAATCACAACCATTGCGCCGACATATTCGCCCCGGCACAACGGCGCGTAAAAATCCGCCAATCTGGCCAGCTCTGCCTCTCGCCCGACGATTTCTCCGCTATAAATGTGTTCCGGTTGCTTGATCCTTTCTACCAGGACAAACACTTGCTGCGGTTCGGAAAAACCTTTAAACGCCATCTTCCCCAGGTCTTCAAACTCGAAGAACCCTTTCCCGCGCCTGAAAACCTGCTCATCCACCCAAATTTCTCCCCTGGCGGCGCTGGTCATGAAACGAGCCGCCAGGTTGACGCCTCGCCCGTATCCGGTGTAATCTTCCAGGTAAGGCGATCCGATGAACCCCGTGTGGGCGATGTAATAGGTCATTCCGGCATTGACCGGGATGCTGGTCATGCTTTGCAAGCCCAAGATAAAATTTAAGGCTCGATCGATATCGTTCTCATAGGTTGTGGGCGTCCCCCACAGGATTAAGATATTCGAGCCCTTATCCCCAAAATCCAGTTTATTTAACAAACCCCCATAGTGGTCTTGTAAATCAAAGACGGTCTGCATAAACGCGCTTAACTGCGCTTCGTTGCGAATGGTCGGCAGGTTAATGAACAGGTTCACCACGTGGCGAAATTCGCCCGCAAGCTCCAACTCCAGCACGGCTTCGGGGTAAAAATGCGCCGTGATCGACCTGTCCGATACGAGCGCCTCAGCCTTGCCGGGCGTAGCCAACGCATCGGACAACTGGCCAAGTCGATAAAACGATTGCACGGGTTCGACCTCGACCCTGTCCCGCACCTGGCCTAAAACCCGTCCATCCAGGATGATTTGGCCTGGAAGCGCAAGATGCTCGCCTCCAGAAGCGCCTTCCAGGGCCGGACCCTGGAAATAATAGACCGACCGCTGCCCGCTTTGCGAGTTGATAATCCCCCAGGCGACTTCCCCGGCGCCCAGGCCCACCTTGGCCTGGATGATGAACTTTCCAAACGGCGTCATCTGAACGCCGGAAGAGCTCATTTTTTGTTGGATCCGCCAGCTTGCAGACACTGCTCTCCAGTAAACCGAGGCGTCTCCCTCCAAAATGGGGAAAAAAGCAGTAAATGCATCGCCCGCTAACCCGGCCACAAAACCGCCATAGGCATAAACACTTTCCGCCAAGGGCGTGAAGATCCCCCGCATCACTCCGGCCAGCAACTCTGCCCCGTAAGGCCCATGCTGCATCAAGGCGTCGGTCATGGCGGAAAAACCTGACATATCCACGAATAATCCAACTGCAGAAAATTCGCCTCGGAACCGGTTGCGGGCGAAATTGTCCTGTATGAATTGTGGGACGAGGTTGTGCATCTTTGTCCTGGCAGGAGAACTACGGTCTACAAGCATGCAGGTGAGGACGCTGCCAAGCAGCATACCCACCTGCATCTATTTTAACCAAAAACCGCCAAACTTCGCGGGGAAATATTTAATATTCGCGCGGTTTGCTGTCTAACAGGCGCTTTGCCTTGAGAATATCCTCCTCCATCTCCTTACGAATCTGTTCGATATCCGCTTCATCTTCCAACGCGCTCATGCTCAAATCTGGGCGCTGGCTGGCGTCGATAAACGGTTCGATCGCTGCCAGGCGGGCTTCCAGGACAGCGATGCGCGCCTCCAGGTCTGTGACATTCATGGGCGCTCCATAAGCGGTGGACCAGGCGGCTCCCGTCCCTTCCATCCCTTTGACGCCCCGGCCTTCCCAGGTCATCTTCCAATCGTACAGATCCTTGAAGAACTCTTTCTCCTTGCGCTCTTTTGCCCGCTCCTTCTTTGTTTCCTTTGTCTCCTTGGCCTTAGCCGGCTTCACAGCCAGGTTTGCGGTCATCACCGCGCCTGATACGCTGATCTTGGTGATCGCCACGCTGGTATCGGCGTGCGCATACGAGTTCGAGTTCGGGGTCGAGCTGGCCGTAAAAGCCGTATTCTTGGCGCTGCCCGGGTAGACATCCCCTCCGTCGCCGCGATTCTTGCCCAGCTCCAAATCGCGCTTGTTATCGGCCTGCACCAGAGCAACCTTCGGGTGGGCCTCGTCCGAGTTCGATTCGATCGCCTCGTCGATATGCCAGATCAGCAATCCATCCGCCGGCAGCATCCGGTCGTATCCGCTCTTTTGGCGGTTCTCGACCAGGAAATACTCGCTGCCGCCCGCCCCGTCCTTCCACAAACGGAATACTTTTTGGCTGGTTTTGACGTCCGGGATTTCCACGCTGGCGTTATCTTTCTGGATCACGGGCGTCGCCCAGCCCTGGTTTACCTTGCACCAGGCCGACGGGTGGGCCGGGATCTCCCCTCCGCCGTTCCAACTGCCGCCTCCCATCAGGCACCAGTTGCCCACCCCCTCGCTCGAGTAATCGGTATCGTACAGGTCCGGAAAACCGAAGAGCAGATGCCCCAGCTCGTGGGCGCACACCCCGATTTTCGAGTCTTCCGGCACGGTCAGGTAGGCGTAGATGCGCGCCCCGTCGGCGGTGTACGCCCCACCCGACAGCACCCATTTGTGCGACCAGATATCGTTCTTGCTGCCGGTCACCTCGCCTCCCTGGCCGGCGTGCACGACGATAAAAGCATCCACAAATCCATCCCCATCATTGTCATACGGCCCGAAATTGACATTCGCGTCGGCCAATACCGCCGCATCCCGCGCCAGGGTGCGCGCGTTCGGCGCAGCCGAACCGGTCCCAGACGCGCCGTTGGCGTATTCTTTGATCGTCTTGGGCATCATATACGGGCCGACCACCTCCCCCTGGATATCGACGGCGCCATTCGTGACCTCTTTATAGTACTCCCGCACACTGCCATTCGGCAGCACACCGGTCGAAAAGAACAAATCCTGGAAATGCTGGTTCGTCTGAAGCATCGGTTTGTCGCTAAACTGCGCCAGCACCACAATCTCGCGCTCCGCCCCTTTTAAAGGCGCGCGCTCGGCGGCTGCCCTGCGTACGATCCGCAGCGGCGTGCCCACCGGGAACATATCCCCCGGGTAAATCAAGCCATCATTCAAGCCTGCCGCCTCTCGATCCTGGATCTTATACATCGGTCCAAGCTCGCGCTTGCGTAACTTGCGAATCTCCATCTTAATCGAATCGTTGAGCTCTGGCGCAGGCGCCACCATGCAGCATTCGCCGTCATCATTCTGGCGTGCGGCCGCATAAATCGCAGCAAGATCGTCTAGAAGAGAAGGTTGGTCGTTCATCGCTGGTTTCCTTATGAAATTGTCGGTTACGGTTTAAACGGGTACGTTGCGGACTGGTTTAATAATACAACCCTTGTCCTAATTATAGTCTTAAATCTTAAGAATTGAAAGAGATTAAAAACGAATTTCCTCAGTCGCCGCAACCACTGCGCCTGCCGTGCCCAGCTTTTGATTCCATTCTTCGATCAACCGGGCGGCGTCCTTGCTGTAGCTGCTGTGCGCATCCTGAACCAGGATAACCTGGTACCCTGAATCGATTGCCCCCTGGCAGGTAGCCTTTACGCAGCCATGGGTGACCAGCCCACAGATCACCAACTGCCGGATATCGCGGTCATGCAGCTCGCCCTCCAGGGAAGTCTCTTCGAAGGCATTGCCATGCTGTTTTTGGACCAATACATCTCCCGGCTGGAGTTGGATATCCGGGTGAAGCTGCCATTCGCTTGAGCCCCAAGGCAGCACCTTCTCGCTGTTATGCTGAATAAAGATTACCAGCGCGCCGCCCTGGTGTGCCCGTTCTATCAGGCTATGGATGTTTTTTAGCAGCTCATTTGCCTTATAGATTGGCGTCGATTTATGGAATAACCCGTCTTGAACATCGATGACCAGCAAGGCTGTCTTCGGAGAACCAGCTATCGGCATGGGGTTCATCGTATCCCGTCCTTTTTTCTTCGGTGTTATGAATATTATATACTAGTTAATTCTCTTAAGAAAAGCGCCTTCCGAAAGTTCACGGCTTTACCAAGGTCGGAGTTGTCATTGCGAACTCAGCGAAGCAATTTCTTATTCGGTCAGATTGCCGAGATTAATTGCGGCTGAGTAAAGCCGGGCAAAATTCGCTCGCAATGTCTAGCCACAAGTATTTTCCACGGTACTTGTGAAAGCCGTGTCCGAACGCTTGACAAATCAGAACACGTGTGCTAATATGCATTCACCCTAACTGGATATATAATGTCCTTTTTACAAAAAGACAATCTGAAAATTAAACCTTGTCAGAAGTTAAGGAATGCAAACCAAACCCTTATGAGTTCTATCGCAACATCTACCCTGATCCAATCTATCCTCGATTTGCTGACCGAGGCCTATGCCGGGCCACCCAATCCATCCGAAACCTGGTTTATTGACAACGAGCCTGATTCCGGTATCTTTGGCGTTATCTCGGGCGTCTCTGCCACCGAGGCCTCCACTTCTGTGGACGGCAGCGGGCTGGCAGGCTCTACCATCGCCGCCAACGTGGAGCATCTGCATTGGAGCCTGGCAAACGCCAATGCGGCCATGCGCGGCGCTGACTATAACACGCGCTGGAGCGAAAGTTGGAATTTAGTCGTCGCGGATGAGGCAAAGTGGGAATTATTGCGCCAATCGTTGCAGGCCGAGTTCGCCGCCCTGGTGGAAATCCTCAAGGTGCAGGATGATCTGCCTGGCGATTATTTAAACGGAGTCCTGGGATTAATCGCTCACGCTGCCTTCCACCTGGGTATTATCCGCCAGATGGTCGAAAGAGTGAGGGTAAAGTGAGCAAGCAATATACCTTTCAAGAACTGCGCACGGCCTTTAACGGGCATGTGATCGCCCCGGGTGACGCCGATTACGACGCCGCGCGGACGGTCTTCTACGGCGGCATCGATCGGCGGCCGGGCGTCATCCTCCGGCCTGCCAATGCGGCTGAAGTATCCCAGGCAATTCTGTTCGCTCGCGAGAGCGAGCAGGAGCTCGCCGTACGCAGCGGCGGGCACAGCACTGCGGGTTACAGCGTTTTAGATGGCGGCATCGTTCTCGATCTATCCGGAATGCGCGGGTTGCAGATCGACCCCGTTAAGCGTACGGCCTGGGTCGAGACCGGCTTGACCGCCGGCGAATACACGAACGCAGCAGGAGCTCTCAGCCTGGCGACCGGGTTTGGCGACACGGGTTCCGTGGGCATCGGGGGGCTCACCTTGGGCGGCGGCGTCGGCTATCTCGTCCGTAAACACGGCCTCACCATCGACGATTTGCTGACTGCAGAGCTGGTCACTGCCGAGGGTGAACTTCTGCTCGCCGACGCCGAGCATCATGCGGATCTGTTTTGGGCGCTGCGCGGCGGCGGGGGTAATTTCGGCGTGGCAACGCGCTTCCAATTCCGGTTGCACGAGATCAATTCTTTCATAGGTGGGTTGTTGATCCTACCGGCCACGGCGGATGTGGTCGCCTCCTTTATCGCTGCAGCGCAAGCCGCCCCAGACGAGCTCTCCACGATCTGCAATGTCATGCCCGCGCCGCCCATGCCGTTCTTGCCCGCCGAGATGCATGGCAAGATGGTCGTTTTCGCCGTGTTGGCCTATGCAGGCGAGATTGAAGCCGGCGAGCGCGCCATCGCCCCTTTTCGCGCCCTCGCCGAGCCGCTGGCCGATCTGGTGAAACCGATGCCCTACCCCCAGATGTACCCGCCTGAAGACGCCAGCTACCACCCGACCGCGGAAGGGAAAACCATGTTCGTGGAAACAATTGACCGCTATGCTGCAGAAACCATCGTTGATCGTTTGCAGGCCTCCGATGCGCCGATGCGTGTTGCCCAATTGCGAGTCTTGGGTGGGGCGATGGCACGCGTTCCTGCAGACGCCACCGCTTTCGCACATCGCCAGGCCAAGATCATGGTTAATTTAGCCGCCTTTTACATCGGCCCCGAAGACCGGGTGGTGCGCCATGCCTGGGTGAGAGATTTTGGGGAAAGCCTGAACCCTGAACGCTCCGCCGCTTATGTAAATTTCCTTGGCGATGAAGGCGCTGCCCGCGTCCGAGACGCTTACCCGGGCTCCACCTGGGATCGGCTGGCTGAGATCAAGGCTCGTTACGATCCGGCGAACTTCTTTCATCACAATCAGAATATCCCGCCATCGAAATCCACCCAATAGGGCGAGATAAAGTATCGCGAGTTAAGGGGTTGTCCAACCCCTTAACTCGCCGGTCTTTCATTCGCGATCCTGGCTTTTGCCGGGTGAGAATTCTGGAATTTGCTCACGATAACACGATAAACAAATAGAAGCAAGACGCTGCCGGCGCTGAACCAATACATCGCCTTCATCCAAAACGTGCTGCTGTCCGTTCCGCTCGCCAGGCCATGCCCGAGCGCCAGGACGAAGGCCAGGAAACTGGCGTAATGGATGACACGCCAGGTTTTCCCACCCAGAGGTTTGCGTGCATAGAAAGTTGCCGTCACGATGAGGCTCAAATAAAAGCCAACCTGTCCCAGGCCTACCCAAAAAGGCTTATATCCGTAGCTTCCAAATGGCAGCAATACCTGCGCCAGGTTGTAGTTGATGTAACGGTCGCCGATCAAGATTAAAGCATGGAATAATGCGAAGGCTAATCCCAGCAGGCTCACATATTCATGCAATTCAAACGCAGCCGGACCTCCCGGCCACAGCCGCGCCATCTTATTCGTAATCAGCAGGCCCAAGGCCATGGACGCCCAAATCAAGAGGTAAGCCACAATTGCGCTGGCCCTCGACAGGTACCAGTACGCCTTAGGGCTTTCTCCCAACAGGCTCTTTGCCAGATTAGGGGCCAGGTTCGGTAGCCAGACGGCCACCGCCAATGCCACACCCGCCACACCCAACAAACCGATCGCCAGCCATTTCCAGTTCAAGGCAGATTGGTTTGTTTCCAACCCATCCGCAACATCCTTCGCATCTTTGTTCATAGAATACGCTCCTAAAAATCCATCGCCAGCTCGAATTTACTTTAATTCCAAAAATGAGCTGTGCATAGCTGTTGCTTATTTTGTAAGACCAGCAGACCTTCCAACCCGGCCTGTGTGCTCAGCCAATCAAATCCTGCCTGGCTGCCCAGGATCAGCGTCATTTTGGCCGCCATTTCGGCTTCCATGACCGATTGCCCGGCAACCGTGACGCTCAACAAATCCGTCTCAGCCGGCTCGCCGCTGCGCGGGTCGATGATATGGTGCTTCCAGGCGCCACCCTGCTTCCAGCGGCGATGATCGATCCCAGAAGTAGCCACGCCGCCGCCGGCCAGGTGGATCACGCCCAGGTCGAGATCGGGTTGGTGTGGGTCAGCCACGCCCACCGGCCAGGGCTGGCCATCCATTCGCCGCCCGCTGACGGCGATATCCCCCCCGGCGTCGACCGAGGCCGGTCCGTACGCTCGCAGCTTGCGCACTGCCTGCTGCGCCGCCCAACCCTTGGCCACGCCGCCAAAATCCAGCCCCGTCCCCGGGCTGAGCTGAATGGTTCGCTCGCTCAGATTCCAAGACACCACCCCGGGCAGCGCAGCGTGCGCTGAGCCTCCATTCTGCGGGCCGTGATCTTCCAGGCTGGCAAAATCACGGTCGTAGCCTGACTCGATCAGCGCCGGGAGTACTCTCGGCGTCACCAATCCCTGGCTGCGTTTTTCGGCCGACAGGGCAACCTGAAATACATCCCATAAAGTCTGGCTGGCCTTCCAGTCCTGGCCGGGGCTTCGGTTCAGCTCGCTCAGCTCGCTATTCGAGCGAAATCGACTCAAGCTTTGCTCCCAGGTCTCGAACCACCCTGGCGCACTAGCCAGGCGTCGGTCTGCTTGGGGGCTGTCGCTATCCAGGGCAGCCAGCATCTGACAGCCCATCGCTCGAAAGGCCAGGGTGTGGATCATTGCGAGGAACGTGTGCGCACAATCGGCGCATCTGCCGCCGCGCCTGGTTTTGAACCGCCCAGGAAGATTTTGACCGGCGCTGGCGATCCGGCCGCCGGCCTGGCGACCCGGTTGGTCTTCGGGGCAGCCGGCTGCTGGCTCAAATTCACCGCCGCATCCTTAGAAGGAGGCAGCAAGGTGGGCATCGGCGGCAGGCTGATCGCCAGGGTATTATTTGTTTCGCTGCCGGACTGAGGCGGCTGGCTCTGATCCGCCAGCCCGGCCGTCGTGCTACCCTGGTTTTCGAGTTTGCTAAACACGCCCCAGAAACCTAGCGTCGCCGCCAACGATCCGCTTAAGATCATCCACTTGATATCGAAAAGGTTTCGCTTGCCTGGTTTGTTACGATTCGGTTGTGGCATGGTCATTTTTCCTTGTCAAGATTAATCGTCGTCGCCTTCATGCTCGTTCTCATGCTCGCCTTCATGGCTGGCCAGGACGGTCGTCGGGTTGCTCTGCCTGGGGGCCTTGTGCGTTCCGAGTATTTCACCTGTCATACCCACATAAACGAGATCTCCGGAGCTGAAAGTCACTTTGTAGGCCATCTTGCCGCCCAAGGCGCTGTTCTCAACACTGTAGACCTTGGTTTGTTTCAAATATTGCACCGCGATTTGGGCGGCTTGTTTAGGCGACACGATCATAGACTGGGCGACCGGCTGTACATTGGATTGCAGCGCGTTCACCTGAGCCTGTAAGTCTTCTTGGTTTTTTTGCGCCTCAGCCAGGCGATTGTTTGCCTCGGCGATCATTTGCTGGTAAGAGGTTTCGCGTTGCGCCAGGGACTGCGCAAGCTGGGCGTCAACCGCCGGTTCAGCCGCGGCTGCCTGGCTGGCTTGAGCGGCCTGGGCGGCTGCCTGGGCTTTCTGGGTGTTATTGACCGAATAGACCACTCCGCCGACGATGGTCAAGACCAAAGCCGTTAAGAGCGTCGATATAATTAAAGCAGTACGGTTCATCATCATCTCTCCTATTCACTAGAATTTCAGGACAACAATCTTTGTATATCGCCAAGCATATCAAGCGAAAATTGGAGGTTTCTTAGAACGTCACGCGAATATTCCAATCAAATTCCAATGATTCGGGATTAAACTTAACCTCATGCGCATTCTAGTGATCGAAGACGATATCCGGCTCGCCGGCTTGATCCGCAAAGTGCTCGAAAGCGAGAACTTTTCCGTAGACCTGGCTTATGACGGCGACATGGGCCTGGAAATAGCCCTGCGCAACGTCCATGATGTTGCGATTATCGATTGGATGCTGCCCGGCCGAGATGGTCCTGCGGTCTGCCGCGCCATCCGGGCCGCGCACATCCCCCTGGCCATCTTAATGCTCACCGCCCGCACCCAGGTAGAAGACCGTGTCGCCGGGTTGTATAGTGGAGCGGATGATTATCTGGGTAAGCCTTTTTCGTTTGACGAATTGATCGCCAGGCTGCATTCCTTGGGCCGGCGCTTCAGCAGCCAGACCACCGATGCGCTGGAATTACGCATCGGCCGCCTGGTGCTGGACCTGCGCGCCTTCACCGCCCGGCGCGGCGAGCGCCCTTTGGACTTGACCCGCACCGAATGGTCGCTGCTCGAGTATTTGATGCGCCATCCCGGACAGGTTCTGACCAGGCAGCAAATCCTGGATTACGTCTGGTCTTATGAAAACGAAGTCAAACCGACTTTGGTGGATGTGTACATCTCCTACCTGCGCAGCAAGCTCGACTCGCCCGGGATGCGCGATCCGGTCCAGACCGTGCGCGGGATTGGCTATCGTTTGAGCGTCGAAGATGCTTAGACGGCTGCGCCTTAAGCTCACCCTTCTTTACCTCTTAACCGTCCTGGGCTTGATGGCTCTGCTTGGCGGCGCCTCTTATTATTTATTGCGTATCTACTTACAAAATGCCACCGATCAGGCCTTGCACGTAAAAATGGCCATCCAATTCCGCCAGTACGGGTTGAATCTGCCGATTGAATTGGTCCATGCAGAGCGCGATTGGCTGGGGAACCAAAATCAAGTCCTTCCGTCTCAGACCGCCAGCCAACCTTCATCCACTGCGACCTATCATGAGGATGACGAATATGATGACGAGCTAGGCTCTGTGTTCGTTGTTCCGAGCAATGAACATGCCCTGCCCGCGCCGGCCGCCATCCAACAGCCGGTCATGATCGTCCAAGATAGCCTGGCCAGCGCAGGCGCGTTAACCAACGGCTCCGACCTGCGCAACAGCCGCTTATCCGATGGACGGCGCGTCCGTCTGCTGACCTATCGCAATCCGGGCTCCGGCGGGCCGCCCTTGCTTCAAGTCGGCCGCCTACTGAACGAACAAGACAAGATCTTGCAGCAATTCCTGAATGGCATGCTGGTCCTGGCCGCCGTCAGCGCCGTGCTGCTCGGATTAGGCAGTTGGTGGTTGTCGGGCCGGGCCATCGAACCCGCCCAACGCGCCTGGGAAAACCAGCAGCAATTCATTGCCAATGCGAGCCACGAGCTACGCGCCCCGCTGACCCTCATCAAAGCCGACGCAGAAGTCGGCTTGCGCAGCACGCCATCCCCAGACCAAAAAGACATCCTGCAAGATATCCTCGCCGAAAGCGATTATATGAATCACCTGGTCGAGGATCTTTTATTGCTATCCCGGCTGGATGCCGGGCGTCTCAAGCTCTCCCATGAAAGGATCGATTTGCGTGCGCTCCTGGAAGAAACCCTACACCAGGCGACAAAACTCGCTGCCGGGAAGGATGTCCACCTCAGCCTGGGCCTTGCGCAGGGACAAATCTGGGGCGACCCGATCCGCATGCGCCAGGTGCTATTAATCCTGGTTGACAATGCCATGCGCTATCGCACACCTGGCGGGCAAATCCGCCTGGAAAGCCGCAGCCAGGATCGCATGGTTGAGATCACTGTCAGCGATAACGGTGTGGGCATTCCGGCTGCCGATTTGCCGCATGTCTTCGAACGGTTTTACCAGGCGCCGCGGCCCGCCGAACAGGGCGACCGCAGCCTTGGCCTGGGTTTGTCGATTGCGCATGGATTTGTCCTGGCCCAGAATGGCCAAATGAGCATCGCCAGCCAGGTCGGTCAGGGAACCCAGGTAAGCTTGAAATTTCCTGAGCTTAAATAGAAAAATGGGGTACGTTTCGCCATACCCCATCTTTTCTTTGATAGCCGTAACGGATTATTTGCCGGACTTGCGGGTGGTCACGTCGAAGATCACGGCTGCGACGAGCACCAGGCCGCGCACTACATACTGCACATTCGCATCGACGCCCATCAGGTTCATACCGGAGGTCAGCGAGATCATCACCAGCGCGCCGATCAACGAACCGAAGATACTGCCCACGCCGCCGGCCGCCGACACGCCGCCGACATAGGCCGCGGCGATGGCGTCCATCTCAAACAGTTGGCCTGCCGTCGTGGTCGCAGATTGCAAGCGCGACGAGAACAGGATGCCCGACAAAGCGGACAACATACCCATTGAAGCAAACACAATGAAAGTGATGCGTGAAACGTTTATACCACTAAGCTGGGCCGCCTCAGGGTTGCCGCCGGTGGCATAGATATGCCTGCCGAGCACCGTCTGGGTGGTGATAAACGAATAAATCCCGACCACGATCAGAACGATCACAAACGTCCATGAAAGACCGTTATAACTGGCCAGCACCCAGGTCAGTCCAAGCATCAACAACGAGATGAATACCAGTTGCACGATAAAAATATTCATCGGCATCACTTCGAAATTGTAGGCTTGCTTCTTGCGCCGGCTGCTCAGCGCGCTGCGCACGTACAGGATAACGCCGATAATCCCGAGCAGGATGGTCAGCTTGTGAACGTTATCCAGGAAACCAAAGTCCGGGATATCGGGGATAAAACCGTTCCCGATCGCATTATAAATTTTGTTCGAAATGATAATTGTGCCCGAACCGGCCGTCACCAGGCCAAGCAAGCCTCGATAAATCAGCCAGCCTGCCAACGAAGCCACAAACGCCGGGACGCCCAACTTGGCCACCGGCGTGGCGGTGATCAAGCCTGCGATGATCCCCAAAAACAGCACCAACGGGATGACCACATAAACCGGCCAGCCCCAGAAGGATAGCATAATCGCTCCTACCGCGCCCAAGAAGCCTGCCAGGAAGCCGACCGACAGGTCGATATGCCGGATGACGATCACCAGGGTCATGCCAACCGCTAATACGGCGATATATCCGACCTGGTTGAACAGGTTGCTCAGGTTGCGAGGGGAGAGAAAAAGGCCATTGGTTGTAATTGCGAAAATAATCCAGATCGTAAACAAGGCAATATACATGCCGAAATCACGGATGTTTTCTTTTAAAACTCTTTTCAAATCCTGAAAGAACATTTTATGCCTCCTTAATTGGTTGCCAGTTCCATGATTTTTTCTTGTGTGGCTTCTTCGATCGGCAGCTCGCCGCTGATTCGGCCGCCTGAGACGATGTAAACTCGATCGCTCATCCCTAGAACTTCCGGCAACTCTGAGGAGATCATGATGATGCTCATCCCCTGTTCGATCAGCCGGTTCATAATCGTGTAAATTTCGTATTTCGCCCCGACGTCAATTCCACGCGTCGGCTCGTCCAGGATCAGAATTTCGGGTTTGACGAACAACCACTTCGCCAGGGAGACTTTTTGCTGGTTGCCGCCGCTTAAGTTGCCGACCTTCTGCTCAACCGAAGGCGTCTTGATGTTGATGGAGTCCTTGTATTCGGCGGCGACCTGGATCTCGGCGTTGTTATCGACGACGCTGCGGTGGGAAATCGCCTTTAGATTGGCCAGGGTAATGTTCTGCTTGATGTCCTGGATCAAGATCAAGCCGTCGCCTTTGCGGTCTTCGGTCACGTAGGCTAATCCGGCTGCGATCGCATCCGATGGTTGTTTAAACTGGCGCGCTTTGCCTTTAACCTCCAGCTCGCCTTGAATGCGGTAACCATCCGGGTTCCCGAACAGGCTCAAAGCCAGTTCCGTCCGGCCGGAGCCCATCAAGCCGGCAAAACCGACGATTTCACCCTTCTTGACGTTGAAATTGACCTGCTTGAGGATGTCTCTTCCAAGCGTCGGGTTGTATGCGCTCCAATTCTTAACCTGAAGCACGATTTCGCCGGCGCCTTGCGGACAAATAATGAGTACTTTGATGCCTTTGCTGATCAGCGTTTTAACGTTCGCCTTCTCTTTGGCAGGATCACCCTCGCTGAAGAGGATCTCAACCCCATAGCCGGCGGCTTTGAACGCCTGCTGGAAATGCCCCCGATCCTGGAGCCAGCGTGGTTCAGCCGTCGTCGGGAGGACCACCCCCACGGCTACCTTCCCTGACGGCGCAGACGCGCCAGCCCCGTCATACACTTCGTGCGCCCGGTAGTAACCCGAATCGATCAGCACAGGCTTGACGTTGCTCCGATCGATCGTGCTCACCGGAGACTGCAGGCCGGGGACGTCGATCATGCCGTTGTTGTAAGTCACCGTGACTGCCGGCTCCTGGCCTTTAAGCAGGGCCAGCGTGGCGTCGATGGCGGTCTGCACCAGTATGCGCACGTCCTTAAACACCGTCATCGATTGCTTGCCATCCAAGATGTACTGGGCAGAAGCCTCTTCAGCATCCTGGCCGGTGATCACGTAACTCTTGACCTCCGGGTCGGCGGCAAATGCATCGCCGATCGCCCGCGCCGTGCCATCATTGGGGGCCAGGATGAAGACGTTGCCCTTATCCGCAGCCTGGGCGACGGCCAGGTTGACTTCTGCCAGGTTCTTGGCGATCGTGAAGTCCCAGTTGGTCGTGACCTGTTTAAAGATCTTTTCCTGTTGGTTCCGGGTGAGCGTTGCGTTGGCCTGCAGGGCGACGGCCTCGCTGCAGTTCTTGATCACGAAGTCGCCGCTGGCGAGCTTGGGCTGCAAAATTTCCCAGGCGCCCTGGAAGAACAGGAAGGCGTTGGGATCTGTCGCCGCGCCGGTGTACAGGTACAGCGGGTTGCCTTTGCCGGCGGCGTGATCGACCAGGTACTGCGCCTGCAGTACGCCGACCGCGTGGCTGTCGAAGGTCACGTAATAATCCACCGCATTGGTGTTCGTGATCAGCCGGTCGTACGAAATCACCTTCACCCCGGCCGCCTTGGCTTCCTCGACAACCGAAGCTGCGGTTTTGAACGGATTGCGCTGCCTTTCCGGATAAATATTATTGATCTCACGGCCGACCATGTTCTTGATCAGCACAAATTCGGAAACCTCGCCTTTATGGGCGTCGAGCGTGCAGATCGTCTGGCCGTCGCGTAAGACCGTAACCGTATCGGCGATTGAAATTACTTCCTTCAGCTTGTGGGAGATCATGATGCAGGTGACGCCTTGCTCCTTCAGCCCGCGCAGCAGGTCGAGCAGGTTGGCGCTGTCATCCTCGTTCAACGCCGCCGTCGGCTCATCCAGGATCAGCAGTTTGACTTCCTTGCTGAGCGCTTTGGCAATTTCGACCAACTGCTGCTTGCCGACGCCCAGGTTCTTAATCTTTTCACCCGGGTTGACATTCAGCTTGACTTTCGCCAGCATCTCATTGGCCTTTTTGATGGTCTCATTCCAGTCCACCACCGAGCCTCTTCGGTTTTCATTCCCCACGAAGATGTTTTCATACACCGTCAGCTCCGGAAAGAGCGCCAGCTCCTGGTAGATGATCGCAATCCCGGCCTTTTCGCTGTCGCGAATGCCGTGGAATTGCTGCTCCTGGCCATTGATCAGGATTTGCCCGCTGTAGTCTCCGTACGGATAGACGCCGCTCAACACCTTCATCAGGGTAGATTTTCCCGCCCCGTTTTCACCCACCAGGCAGTGAATCTCGCCTTCTTTCACGCCAAAGCTGACGTTATTCAATGCCTTCACACCGGGGAACTCCTTGACGATATTCTTCATTTCCAGCAAGGGATTATCCATAACAACTCCAATTCTAAAAAGCGTTCTTAATGATCAATTGCGATTAAAAAAGGGAATGTAGGCGTTTTCTGTGATCGTAAGCGGCGATATTCCTCCTTGTTTCATTAGGAATTACTAATATTATACTCCTGTCTTTTATTATCTTGCCCGTTATTTATCCATTGACAGGGAAAAAAGCGCTGATTTTAACGTATGCCGGCGCGAATCAAAATCAATGATTTTTATTTAAGTAGGAACAATTTGCAACCATTGGATAATTGTCATAATACAATGTGACATTCGACACTTGAATCCGGCCACAGCTTGCTATACAGTATGATTACAGCTTGCCAGCTATGCCTGGGGTCCGTATATTACGCGCGCATCGTTCTTCTAGCCGCCTGCGCTCGCCGCTTCGCTGGACAGCCCTCTGAATCCAATATAATTTTTTTTCGCCGGAGGTTACCATGCATCACCCTTCTCACCGTTCACGCGGTAGCTTCATTGTCTCCCTGGCTGTGCTCGTCACCTTGTTCAGCTTGTTAGCAACCTCAGCCTCCGCCCTGCAGGGCGCTGCCGGTCCGCGCATCGAGAGCTCTCCGCCCTCCCAAATCCTGGATACGCTTCCGCCCGCCGGCCCGCAGGCTGGCGTCGTTGGCTCGCTCGTCGAGTTGTCCCAAGACGCACAACCCGACCTGCGCGCACAGGCGCAAGCCCAAGTAAAACAACAAAAAGAAGCCCAAATACTGAATGCATTACAGCGCAGCCGCCAGGACGCGCAGGTTGCCCGGCTTAGCCAGGGTTACGAGCAGAGTCACGCCCGCCAACTCATCCAACAGGGCAACGCCGCGGCTGCCTCACGCCAGGTCGGCGCCGCCAGCCTGCCAGCCGCCGCCGCGCAACCTGTCGACCAACTTGATCGCAAGCCTGAAGGCAAACCTGAGAGCGAGCTCAACTCGCTGGCGCCAATCTATCATACCACCCTGCAAATCGTTCATCGCAACACCAACGGCGGCCAATCATCAGCTTTCTATTTCATTAACGAAAGCCCCTCATCCACCGCCAACTTCACCCTGGATTTCCTTTGGCCGAACGATCAAAACGCCGCCACAGAAGTCTTCTCCGTGCCTGCCGGTGGGAAGATCAGTTATGCCATGCAGGACAGCCCCTACCTGCCGGGGGTTTTTGCCGGCAAGGTGGTCATCTCCAGCGACCAACCGCATTCCGCCGCAATCTTCACCCCCGATTACGGCATGATCTCCGGGCGTGTCCTGGAACCTGACGGCGTCACCCCCGTCAGTGGGGTGTATGTCAATACCCGCAACTGGCCTGGCAACAACCAGGATTTCGGCGGGGTGAACTCCCTCAGCGATGGGAATTATTACATCGGTGGGCTGCCGGATGGTTCTTACCTCGCCGCGGTCAGCCCCGGTTACCCGTGGGCCAGGCAGTGGTACGACAACCAGCCCTCCAACCAGGCCGCCGATGAAATCACCATCCTCAGCGCCGCCGACCAGGCCGGCATCGACTTCATCTTACAACCCGGTGGAAAGATCGAAGGCACGGTCTATGCCGCCGATGGTCTCACCCCGCTCGCCAATATCAACGTTGACCTGGAACAGGGCGACTATGGTACATGCAGCGACGCCGCCGGCCACTATCTGATTCAAGGCGTGCCGTACGGCGAGCACAAAGTTGTCGCCGGGCGGGATTGGAACTGGTGCACCGGCCAACCTTCGTCCTACATCGCCGAGTATTACAACCAGGTCTACGATACCGACCAGGCCACCCCCATCCCGATCAACAGCGGGCAAGATAGCGCCGCCGGGATTGACTTCACCATGGAGACGGGCGGCTCGATTTCTGGCAAGGTCGTCGTCGCTGTTACCGGCGCCCCGCTGGAAAACATCACCGTCCACGTGCGCGATTACGACGAAAGGAATGCCGACAGAAACGTTTCCACCGCCGCCGACGGTACATTCACCGTCAATGGTCTGTTGGACGGCGATTACCTGGTCGTAGCCGAGGACTACAACGAAGATGGCGTCATGTGGGCCAAGGAGTTCTATCCCGACGCCGACAACCGCAATGACGCCGGTCGCGTGACCCTCTCGGGCGAGAACCAGTTAACCGGCATCGACTTCACCCTGGATCCCGGCGGCAGCATCGCCGGGCGCATCCTTGACACAAAAACCGGCCTGCCCTTGGCCAATATCAACGTCGACCTGGAACAAGGCTGGTGGGGTACCTGCACCGACGCCGATGGCTACTACTACATTCCCTCGGTGCACTTCGGCGGGCAATACGTCGTTGCCGCGCGTGACTGGAACTGGTGCCTCGGCGAGCCCAACCACTATATCCAGGAATATTACGACAACGCCTATTGGTTCAACCAGGCCGACCCGGTTTCGGTGAGCGCTGGCGCGCCGGTCGTCGACGGCATCGATTTCTCGCTGGAAACCGGCGGGGCGATCAGCGGCCGGGTAACCGACGAAGGCGGGAACCCCCTCGCCAATATCCAGATCAACCTCAACCCTTACGACGCAAATGACTGGGGCCGCGGCGCGCAGACCCAGGCCGATGGTTCGTACACCATCTACGGCCTGCCGGATGGCGACTATCGCCTGGAAGCGCGCGACAACGACCTCAGCGCTCCGTACTATGCCCGCGAATGGTACGACGATACTTACCGCTGGGACCAGGCGCAGCGTGTGACCATCAGCGGCAGTAGCCATCCACTCGGGATTGACTTCGCCCTGGCCGAAGGCGGCATGATCCAGGGGCATATCTACGACCAGGTCAGCGGCGACCCGCTGCCCGATGTCTGCCTGGACGCCAACCGCCTCGACGGGAACGCCAACGATGGCGCCTGCACGGATGGGCAAGGGTACTACGCGGTGGTTGGCCTGCCGTATGGCGATTATCGGGTCGCCGCCGGCGGCGACCGCCAATGGGCGGGCGAAAATGACTATGCGCAGGAATATTACAAGGACGCCCTTTATCCGTGGGACGCCGCGCCGGCGCAGATCTCTTCCACCGCCCAGGTCGCCAGCGCCATCGATTTCACCCTCGAGCACGGCGGCTTCATCAGCGGGCATGTCCAAAACGAATCCGGCGCCCCCGTCGCCAACCTGCGTATCGCCGCCCAGGTCCCCCAGCCGTGGTGCCAGGACTGCACCGAATGGATGACGGCAACAAATACCGACGCCAACGGCAATTACACCCTCGGCCCGCTGCCTCCCCTCGAGGTCGCCGTGTATGCCTGCGTCGACTGCAACGGCGGCGCTCCCCTTTACTATAACGAATACTACAGCGACGCCATCTCTTTCGCCGCCTCCACCCGCCTGGATGTGGTCCCGCTTAATACGTTGACCGGGATTGACTTCATCCTCAACCAGGGTTGGTTGATCAGCGGCGATGTCAGCGTTCCCGACGGCTATGCGAAGGGCGACCTCCAGGTCGACATCGGGCGTAACGATGGCCCCTGGTACAACACCGGCGCTCGCACCGACGCCTCCGGCCATTACCAGGCCGCTGTCCCGCAGCTCAGCGGTCACGACTGGGCGCTGCGCGTCATCCCGCGCAACACCGACCTGGGCGGCGGGCGCGTCGAGCACGTTGACTTCGTCGCACAGAAAACCTGGGACTTCAATCTGCTGCCCGGCGGCTCGATCAGCGGGCGCGTCTTATCCAACGGCGTCCCGCTTTCAGGCGTCAATGTCAACGCCTGGTCGGTCTGGTTTGGCGAAGGCGTCCAAACCGACTCGAACGGCGACTTCACTATCCACAACCTCCCCGCCGGCGACTACGAGTTGAACGCCGACAGGCAGCCAGATTACGCCTGGCAGCCTTACCACGGCTACCCCTGGGGAGACTTCCGCCGCATCACACTCGACACAGGCCAGGACAAAGCCGGCTTCGAATTCGAAATCCTGCCCGCCGGACGCCTGGAAGGTCACGTCTACGAAGCCGATGGCCTCACCCCGGTCGAAAACGCCTGGGTCGTCGCTATTCGGGATACCAGTTACTGGATGGCCTGGACCAACTCCCAGGGTTATTACACCTTCGACGTCCCGGCTGGCGAGCACGTGCTTTATTTCGGTCGCGACGATTACCAGGTCTATAACCCGGTGTATTACCCCGGCGTGGAAAAATTCAGCAATGCCACGCCGGTCAACGTCCCGCTGCAGAGCGCCGGCAGCCTGGTGATCGATATGAGTCTCGACCGTTACGCCACCTTGAGCGGCCAGGCGACCGACAGCGCCACCGGCGAGCCCTTGGGCGGCATCCACGTCGCCGCCCTCAACGTCGATCCGGCCGTCGGGCTGGAGCTTAACAACAGCGCCTGCACCGACCAGAATGGGTACTACTCCCTGTCGAACCTGACCGCCGGCCTGACGCGCGTCTACGCCATCGGGACCTGCGGCAACGACCGTTACGCCAAGTCTACGCGCGAACTCACCCTGCTGCCGGGCGCCGATCATACCTTGAACCTGGCCCTCGTCTCTAGCGCCCCACAGCCGCACCGTTTCACGCTGTGGACCTATAACAGCATGGACTACACGCCTCTCACCTATGGCGGCAACACTTACGACGGCAACACCGCCGAAATCTTACCCGTCCTGTTCGCCCCCCTGGTAGCCCTGGACGATCAGAACCAGTGGTACAGCGACCTGCTGCTCCAGGCGCCCACTGTAGAGAACGGCGACGCCAGGGTGGTCAACAACCAGCTCGAAGTGACCTACCACTTCAAATCCGGTCTGCTGTGGTCCGACGGCGCCCCGCTCACTGCCAGCGATCTACGCTTCACCTGGCAGTTTAGCATGCGTCCCAACCCCTTCACCGACCAGGGCTGGCAATCTACCATGCCGCTCTTCGAAATCGAAAGCATCGACGTGCCCTCCCCGACCGTGGCGGTGGTCAAATACCGGGCCGGCAGCTTCCCGCCGGTCTACCCGCTGGCCATCGCTTACCTGCTTCCCGAACATATCCTGGCTTCAGCCGACAAGATCGATACCACGATCGTTTCCAGCTATGCGCACAAACCGGTGGGCAACGGCCCATACGTGGTCGAAGACTGGGTCCCCGGCAGCCATCTCGACCTGCGCGCCAACCCCAACTACGTCCTACGCAGCCAGGGCCTGCCCCGCATCGAGAGCCTGCGCATCCAACTCACCGGCGACCCGAGCGACCAGCTCCTGCGCGGCCTGGTGGACGTCGTCGCTGACGGCGATCCGAACCTGGACCTGGCCGGGACGGGTCTCGCGCTGCACCAGCAGCCCGGCAATGGTTTCTGGGCCATGTTCATTAACAATGAGCTGCCGTTCTTCCAGGAAACCGCCGTACGCCAGGCGCTCTACCAGGCCCTCGACCGCCAGCGCTTCATCGATCTGTATTCCGGCGCCGGCTGGATCTTGAGCGACAATTACCTGTCGCCCCAACACCCCATGGCCGGCTCGAATATCACCCACTATACCTACAACCTCTCCGCCGCAGCGGCTGCCCTGGACGCCGCCGGTTGGAGCGACCACGACGGCGATGGCATCCGCGATAAGAACGGGGTCAAGCTCGCGTTCGACATTGGCTACGTGGAAAACAGACCCTGGCGACAGGACCTGGCCGCCATCTTCCACGAAGACCTGGCCAAGATCGGCGTCCACACCCAACTGCTCGGCATGGATCAGCAGACCTTTACAGAGAAAATGCGCCGCGGCGAGCTCGGCGCGGCCCCCCAGGGCTGGTTCTACGATACTCCTTACGACCCGATGCTCTACAACCTGTTCCACAGCCGCTCCATCCCCGGCCCGTATAACGGCTATTACCCCATGTGGCTGAACGCCCGCTGGAACGATCCCACCAACGACGCCTTGCTGGCCGCCGCCCGCAGCGAGCTCAATCGCGCCGCCCTCGAGGACCTGTACGACCAGCAGCAGAGCTGGATGACCGGCCAGGCGGCCATCTACCCGGTCTTCGACATGACGCGTAACCTGCAAGCCTCCAACACCCTGGTGGGGCTCAAGCGCAGCGGGATGCTGCCGGCCGCCTGGAACATCCAGGAATGGTACCTGCCGCCCAACCCGTATGACCTGTCGCTGCGCAAGACGCTCAGCGTGAACAGCCCCGCCGCCCAACCCGGGGCGACCATCGAATACAGCCTGCAGGTGACCAACCTGGGCTACTTTGCCGTCAGCGGCGCCCTGCTCAGCGATACCCTGCCCGCCAACCTGACCTACGTCTCGGCCAGCCCGGCCCCCAGCCAGGTTAACGGCCGAACCATCCAATGGGACCTGGGCGGCTTAGCGCCGAACCAGGTCGCCGGACCTTTCCTGCTGCGCGCACAGGTGGCCGCCAGCGCCAAACATGGCGACGTCATCCAGAACAACGCCCAGGTGGCGCTTCTGAATGAAACCGACACCCATCCGGAGAACAACGGCATCCTGCACAGCCTGACCGTACGCCAAGACGTCGACATGCGCGTCGAAAAGTACGGCGTCGGCCAGAGCGCCGTGGGCGAGCAGTATGAGTACTACATCAACTACAACAACCTGGGCGGCGCGCCGGCCAGCAACGTGACCGTCACCGACGCCTTGCCGCCCGAAGTCAACCTGCTCGAAGCCATCCCCGCCCCTGATACCATCGCCGGGAACACCCTGACCTGGAACCTGGCCAGCCTGGGCGGCGGCCAATGGGGCGACCAGATCAAGATCAAAACCGAGATCGACGCCGCCGGTTCGGTTACCAACCTGGCCGATGTCGCCTCCAGCGACGCCGACGTCAACCCCGCCAATAACCATGCCGAAGCCGCCCAAACCGTGGCCGCCATCCTACCGCCGGTGATCCTGCGCCCGACCAGCGGCGTCACCGATGGCACGCCCACCGTCAGCGGCACGGCGCCTGCCAGCGCCACGGTGCGCATCTACGACCTGAGCGGCGGCGGCTCTCCCCAAGGCGCCGAAGCCCTGCACCCGAGCGCAGCCCCCCTGCTGGGCGTAACCACCGCCGACGCCAGCGGCCATTTCCAGATCGAGCTCAACCTGGCTGAAGGCGGCTACATCTTATCCGCTACCGCCGAAAAATCCGGCCTGACTAGTGGGAACTCAAACTCGGCGGCAATCACCGTCGACCACGACCTGCCCCTCGACCCCGACCAGCTCCTGGTCACGGCCGATGGCGTCGACCTGAGCGCCGGCTGCGTGCAGGCTGAGCGGCGCGTGCTGCCCTACCAGGCCCTCAGCGTATCGGCGGTGATCGAATGCCCTGAAGCGCCCACCGCCCACCTGCGCGTGGTCGAGAACGGCCAGTTCACCTATAACACGCCCCCCTTCCAAATGACCAACCTGGGCGGCGCCTGGAAGCTCGATTTCCACGTCTACCTGGGCGATGCGCACAGCACATACCAGGTCTTCCTGGAGTGGGAATGCCAGGGCGAAGCGCACTCCGTCCTGCTGCTCTACATCCTGGTCGACCCGGATGGCTTTGTCTACGACCAGGCCATGGTCGCGGCCGGCGTCCCGATGGAAGAAGCCCTGATCATCAACGCTACGGTCGCCATCTACGAGAAAAGCGGCGACGCGTGGCAGATCTGGCCGGCCTCCATCTACGCCCAAACCAACCCCCAGGCCACCGACGGCGCCACCCCGGACGGCGTGCTCACCCCCGGCTACTACAGCTTCCTGACCCCCTCCGGGCAGTACCGCATCGAAGCCAGCGCCCCCGGCTACCTGCCCTACCAAAGCCCGGTGTTGACCGTCATCACCGCCCCCGTGCACCTGGACATCCCCATGACCCCGCTGACCCCCGGCGAAGAAGTGGCCGTAGCTCCCGCCAACCTGGGCGGCTCGGCGCTCGAAGTGGATAAAGGCAGCGTCTATGTCGGCCAGGAGCTGACCTATGACCTGGTTCTGATCAACAGCGGCCAGCTCGAAAGCAGCCCGCTGACCGTCGACGACCCTATCCCAGACGGGACCAGCTACGTGAGCAACTCGCTAAAATGGGACGGCGGCGGTACGGCCAGCTACAACAGCGCCCAGAACAAAATCGTCTGGCAAGGCAGCCTGCCGGCGGGCGGCAAAGTCCACCTGAACTTCCGCGTCAAAGTCGGCTGGCTTCTCCCCGCCGGGACGGTCATCACCAACCACGCCCTCCCCAGCGGCTCGCCCGCCGACCTGGCCTCGCTGCCAGACCTGACCGCCATGACGGACGTGCTGCGCCTGGACCTGTTCCTGCCGGTGGTGGGTCGCTAAGCTTAGGTTTGTCCCCTCCCCATTTGTGTTCTGGATGGGGAGGGGATCCTTTGAACAGGAACCTCTGCATTGCGGTATAGATCGCATTGGCCTGAACGAGGTTCGAAAACCATGCAAGCGCCAGAACGGCTGAGAAGTCGGGCGAAAACGGGCGTTGAAGGAAAACGTAGGTGACCCAAAAAAGAGCGACTTTCCCAAAAATGTCGTCAGCGGATTTAATGTTCGCAAAACCGGTACAAATGGGAGTAAAATCTAGCTAGGCGTAGATAAAAATCGATACCGTTCGATATTTTTGGTAGGGTTCGAACCGCCCTGATGCCCGCGAGGGTATTACGATTTTGCCCACACGGTTAATCCGGCTTCTTCGGCAATTGTTCGAACCGCCCTGATGCCCGCGAGGGTATTACGACATTTGTTGAAAATTAATCGGTCCAAAGACCTGTTGTTCGAACCGCCCTAATGCCCGCGAGGGTATTACGATTACCAACTGTGACAATCCGCTGCTTGCGTAGAGTTCGTTCGAACCGCCCTAATGCCCGTGAGGGTATTACGACTTTTACGCTATCGTTCATGGATATCACAGTCCATGTGTTCGAACCGCCCTGATGCCCGCGAGGGTATTACGACTTATGTTTCCCCATGTGCATGTTGACCCCGTCTTTGTTCGAATTGCCCTAATGCTCGCGAGGGTATTACGACGTAGCATGGATAAGAATCTCCTTATTGGGGTTGGGGTTCGAACCGCCCTGATGCCCGCAAGGGTATTACGACTCTCCACGTTTTACGGTGTATGTATCTTGACATCCATGTTCGAACCGCCCTGATGCCCGGGAGGGTATTACGACTTACTATTCAGGGGAGCGTGTTTCATTAGATATTCTCCTAGTTCGAACCGCCCTGATGCCCGCGAGGGTATTACGACGATGGTAACCGACCAGTTGTCACTGCGGCTAACCGCAAGTTCGAACCGCCCTAATGCCCGCGAGGGTATTACGACCTATCTGTCGGTGATGATTGAATCCATATGAATATCAAGTTCGAACCGCCCTGATGCCCGCGAGGGTATTACGACGCGTAAACGGTTCCGTTGAGAAACACGTTCTTTGATGTTCGAACCGCCCTAATGCCCGCCAGGGTATTACGACAATGGAGTGGCTACTACCTCATCGACGAAACAGGACGGTTCGAACCGCCCTAATGCCCGTGAGGGTATTACGATTAGTTTTTGGTTCAGGTCACCTGCAAGCCAGGAAGGTTCGAATCACCCTGATGCCCGCAAGGGTAAAAAACGAACGATCAACATTTTTTGTTGATCGTTCGTTTTTTTTTCTCCCACTTATGACAATTGTCGCAAATCACACGAAAGAAGTCACTTGACGCAACATTAACACGAGGAGTAAAACAAGAATACCTGCAAGGGCTGAAATAATCCATAAATCCCCATAAGCCTCAACGCCTGCAAAAGATTGGTGGGTTTTATTGCAAAATCCCAAGCAAAAATTACATAAAGACTCGATCCTGATCGCAACACTAGGCGCAGAACCGCAGGTGGTCACTACTGCGCTGGATATGCTGCGCGCCCAGGGCGAAACCATCCACCGCGTGGTAGCGTTACACACCGGCGCCTCGGATACGCCTCTGCGCGCGGCCATTTTGCGACTAAGGGAGGACTTCGAAGCACAAAACCTCTCAGACCTGCTCGCCCTCACCCTGTTGTGCGACGGAAAAGGCTGCCCGCTCCTGGACGTCGAGACGCCCCAGGAAACGCAGGCAGCCTTTCGTTTTCTCTATCGCCAGATTCGTGACGCGAAGCTGGCCGGTTTGCGCATCCACCTGATGGTCGCCGGGGGGCGGAAAACGCTGGCCTTGTTTGGGATGGCTGCCGGCCAACTGCTCTTTGATGAGGACGACTGCCTGTGGCACCTGTATTCCGCCGGTGAGTTTCTGGAGAGCAAGCGCATGCACCCCAAGCCAGGCGATGATGTTCACCTGATCCCAATCCCGATCACCTTATGGAGCCAGGTATCGCCGGCCATGAGCGGATTAAGCCAGGTAGCTGATCCTTTCGAGGCCATCGCCCGCGTGCACAAGCTGCAGCTCGATGAAAAAATGGAACAGGCGCGCTCATTCGTCTTAGGTGCGCTCACACCTGCTGAAGAGAACGTGGTTTGCTTGCTGGTACAGGAAGGCCTGAGCGATCAAGAGATCGCCGGGCGGCTGTCGCTCTCACCACGTACGGTCGAGCAGCACCTGCGTAGCGCCTACCGCAAGGCTGCCAACCATTGGGAGCTAGCCGACGTCAACCGGGCGGGATTGGTTTCGCTGTTGAGCATCTATTACTTGATGGGACCCGGAGTATCCTGAATTTATTTTGAGTGTAGCCGACGGGCAGATCCGACCGGCTATACTGAAATCTGAAAAATTTACGGGAAATTACGGATGCCAAAAAACATTATGGGGTATAAACTGATCATAATCTGCTCCGGCCGGAAAGCCAGGGGGCGTGGGGGAAAACCCGGTTGGGCAGGGATGAGCGGAAGCGGAGAAGGAGGCTAAATGGAAGATAATCGAATACCTTATCTGGCGGCGCTGGCCGGGCTGCTGCATGACATCGGAAAGTTTGCCCATCGCGCCGGCGAGCTCGGTACTCGGAACTGGGACGCAGACGCCAAACGCGATTACAAATATTTTCATGCCTTGTTGACCGGCGATTTTATTGCGCATTACGTGCCGGAAGCTTGGCGTACCGCGATTAAGAACACGGCCGCCGGGCATCACCGGCCCCTCTCGCTGGAAGATACCGTGTTGGCATTGGCCGATCATCTTTCCGCTGGTGAGCGCGCCGACATCGGCGATGACCAGCGCGCCAGCCAGCCCCGGCAGCTACTCTCCATCTTTTGCTCGATTACAGCCGATGAGCAAAAAAGCGCCGCGGAATTGTATTGGCCCCTGCAGCAGCTTTCAATCGACGTCAATACTCCCAAAGAAAAGGTTTTCCCTGCCCAGCCTTTACCCGATGGCAAAGTCTGGGATATCTATAAATCCTTGTGGGATGATTTTTGCCATGAAGCGGCTGCTTTGCGCGATGCCCACCAACCGGATGGGAATCTGCCGGTTTACCTGGAAAGCTTGCTGCTCCTGATGCAACGCTACACCTGGTGTATGCCCTCCGCCTATTACAAAACTCGCCCGGATGTCAGCTTGTACGACCATGCTCGTATGACCGGCGCACTTAGCGCCATCCTTCAGGACAGCAAGCTGAACATCGATCAATTTAAGGCTATCTTGCAGGCCCCAGACAAAAGTCAAGCGCCGGTAGCTTTGCTGGTCGGCGGCGATTTGAGCGGCGTGCAGGATTTTATCTATACCATCACGGCGCGCGGCGCGACCAGCGCTCTTCGCGGGCGATCATTCTACCTGCAGGTCCTGACTGATGTGATTGCTCAGTTTATTTTGTCAGAACTGGATTTGCCGGCTACCAACCTGATTTACAATGGCGGGGCGAACTTCTACCTGTTAGCCCGCCCCCAGGATGCCGAGCGCCTGGTTGAAATTCAAAAAAAGATCAGTCAGTCCCTACTCTATCACCATCGCGGCGATCTATACCTGGCGTTAGCCGGATTAACGCTGAATTCCTCGGATTTCTTTGCCGGTAAAATCAGTCATTCCTGGGAACAACTTGGCGAAAAACTGCAGCACGCCAAGCTGCAGCGCTTTATTGAGCTTGGCTCCGACATGGCTGCTTTATTCCAGCCGCTTGGTCATGGCGGGAATAAAGACAAACAGTGCCAGGTGTGCGGAAACGAGCATCCGGGTACAGATATTAAAGACGGGACAAAAACGAACGACAATCGCGACGGCATTCGCGTATGTCCACCCTGCCGGTCTTTTGAAGCCCTGGGTGAAGATCTTCGGAAGGCGAGCTATATTCTTCTGAGTGAAATTGAACCTGTCCAGGCTCCCGAACTGACGGACCATCCTGCTCCAGGTGACAGGCAGGCTGTGCTAGCCAACTTCGGCCGGCGGCTGGAAATCAGCGAAGCGGGGTCTCTGCCTGAACCGGCCGCAAAACAGCGCGGCTGGCTGTATGCGATCAACGAAGCTGCCTACCGAAAACTTCCGACCCAGCGCAGTTCTCAGGTCGTCAGCGGGCGGCGCTTCCTGGTCAATGTCACGCCGCTGATCACCCGGGAAGAGATCGATCAGCTAAGAGAAAAACGCATCCAAGACTTGCCTTCGCCTGGAAGCACCAAACCTTTCCACGCCATGGAAGCCCAGGCCCAGGGCATTCAGCGCCTGGGAGTGCTGCAGATGGATGTCGATAACCTGGGAAAATTCTTTTCCAAGGGCCTGAGCGAGCACGCCACGCTCTCGCGGGTGGCATCGCTCAGCTTTACCATCAGCCTGTTCTTCGAAGGCTGGGTAAGCGTACTGGCCGAGCGGCTGAACCAGTCGGACAAAAAGGGACACCGGCTGTACTCCATTTATTCCGGCGGTGACGACCTGTTCTTTGTCGGTGCGTGGGACGCCGTGATCGAATTTGCCCGCCAGGTACGCGCCGACCTGACCCCGTTTGCAACCGGCCACCCCGGCATCCACGCCAGCGCGGGAATTGCCTTGATCGATGGGAAGTATCCGCTCTACCAGGCTGCCCAAGATTCACACGCCGCGCTGGAAGCAGCCAAGCATCTGCAGTGGTTTTCATCGGACGACCAGCCAAAATGCAAAGATGCCATCACTTTCCTGGGAGAAACCCTGCCCTGGGAGAAATTCGGCCTGGCAGACTGCGAACAACAGGATATCCACACCGCCCACTCATTAATGCATCTGCTGACGGAGGATATGGACAAAAAGAAAAGCAACCCGGTCATCCGCCGTTTGCTCGGCATCTACCAACGCTATTCGGAAGCGCAAGAGAGCCGCCGCAGGGTAGGCCAGGATTTAAATCGGGCCGGCCAGCCACAGGCGCTTTGGGGGCCTTGGAACTGGCTGGGTTTCTACAGCTTGAGCCGTTTATATCGCCAACATCACGATCCGGAAGTACAAGAGCTGCGCAACCAGCTCAAGGCAGATGATTTTCGCAGCATCGAGTGGATCGGATTGGCTGCGAGATGGGCAGAATTGTTCAATCGGTGATTCTAGACGATCCAGATATCGAACACGTTTTAGAAGGAGTAAACAATGAGCAATATAAGCCAGAATGATTTCAAAACCATCATTACTGATCCAGATGGCGCGCAGACCATGGTCAAAACTGCCGATCAGGTCGGGCAAGATCTTAAGAGCATGGGACTGACCACCAATCAGATCCGGGCGCTATTTGGTGAGGTCCGCCAGATCCAGGCGCAGTGGAGCATTGACGAACAAAACCGGCAAAAGGCGTTGCGTAGGCTGATCCTGCTCAAGCCCAAAATGGCTTACCGATCCCGTAAGGAGCGCGGCCGGGCGGTACAGGAGTTAGTCGATGTCCTAAACCCGGCTGTAGATCTGGTCGTGAATGAAAAAGATGACAAAAAGCAGAATGGCAATTTTGACCGGTTTGTAGAATTCTTCGAAGCCATCCTGGCATACCACAAGGCATACGGCGGCAACTAGCCCGGCGAACAAGGAGGAAAACACCCATGGAACGTAAAATCCAACTCAAAGGACGTGTTATTGTTACTTTTGATATTACCGCCGTCACTGGCTTGCACATCGGCGGCTCGGACACCGGGATTGAAATTGGCGGCGTTGATAAAACCGTCATCCGTGACCCGCTGACCAATCAACCCTATATCCCGGGCTCGTCGCTCAAAGGTAAGATGCGTAGCCTGCTTGAAAAATACAAAGGCCTCAAGCAGAACCAGCGCATCGGTCAGGGTTCGATCCATTCCTGCGGCGCTGAATATCATGGGGACGAGCTAAAGGAAAAAGGTAAAAAGGAATACCTTGCTTGCGATGTCTGCCAGGTCTTTGGCGTTCCGGGAGAGCGAGATTTCTCTACCCCAACTCGCTTGGTTGTCCGTGACGTTCATATGGATCCCGGTAGTGCTGTAAAGCTGAATGAAATCGGCCGGACTGACCTACCTTATACCGAGATCAAAACCGAAGTCTCCATCGACCGGGTGACCTCTGCCGCCAACCCGCGCCAGATGGAGCGCGTCCCCGCCGGGACCGTGTTTAGCGGCGCTGAGCTGGTCTACAGTGTTTACGCCGGCGACGACTGCGATCCGGCGAAAGATATCCAGCGCCTGAAGACATTGGTGGAAGGCTTGCAGCTCATCGAAGATGATTACTTGGGGGGGTTGGGTACGCGCGGCTCGGGTAAAGTTGCGTTTAGCAGCATCAAGCTGGCTCTTCGCAACGGTAGCGATTACTTGGGTGGCGCCAAGTCGATGACCGGAGCAGTAGAAGCCTACCCTGACCTGGCCGCCCTGGTTGTCGATCTGCCCCGCCTCCAGGCAGAAATCCAGAAAGCCCTGGTTTAACCCGAGGAGGGGCGTATGCCCACGATTACACCTTATCGCCTCACATTTCCGAACGGGTTGCACATCGGTACGCGCGGGGTGAACCTGGAAGAAGCCGGCCAGGCCTTTCCGGCAGACACGCTGTTTGCTGCCCTGGTCGACGCCTGGCAACGCCTCACTGGGGATGGCCAGGGGCTGGCGGACGCCTTCACCGGCGATTCATCCAAGCCGCCTTTCTTGATTACCTCGGCCTTCCCGTTCGCCGGCCAGCTTCTTTTCTTTCCTGTTCCCGTCGATATCAGCCGCCTTTTTAAAACTGAGACTCTTCAAGCGCGCGGCAAGCAACTTAAGCGCATTCAATACTTCTCGCTTGGGCTGCTCCAGAAAGCTTTGCAAGGTTTCAAGCTGGACGATGATTTGTTCCCTGAGAACAATTGGGAAGAACCAACCCGCGGCGCAGCCTTCCAAGGCGGCGCGCTTTGGTTCTTGCTCGATGAGATCCAACAATTACCCGAAACAATCAGACAGATACCACCCGGACGCCGGCATGCCTGGATGTTAAAACCGATTTGGGAAACCCAACGCCTGCCGCGCGTCACCGTTGGCCGGATCAATTCAGCCTCGAACCTGTTCCATGCCGGTAAAACCCACTTCGCTGAAGGCTGTGGGCTGTGGTTCGGGGTGGATTGGCGGATTCCAGACGCCCCGCTTGGTATCGGTTGGACTGTGCAAGGCGCTTTCGACCAGGCGCTGCAGATGCTGCAAGACGATGGCCTGGGAGGAGAGCGTTCGACAGGCTATGGTACTTTTCATTTGTCGACCTCCGACCAGCTCACGGTTGGCGTACTACCCAAAACGGACGAGCTGGCTTACCTGCTTAGCCGTTATAACCCCAAAGAGGCTGAAATTCTGCTGGCGCTGGACGCGAATAAGGGGATTGCCTACCGGCTGGAGTCTGTCTCCGGCTGGCTGCGCTCGCCGTCCGGCGCTGCGCAACGCCGCAAGCGCGTCTACTTCCTCTGCGAGGGCAGCCTGATCCGCCAGCCCGCGCAAAATCCGTCGGGACAGGTGGTGAATATCGCGCCGGATTATGAAAACAACGGAGTGCAACCAATCGCCGGAGTCAGCCACCCGGTATATCGCTATGGGCTGGCATTCAGCCTGGCCTGGCCGGATCGCGATCCAAGGAGTTAAGTATGCCTGGATATGCCACCTACCGTATGAATATCACCGTTCTGACGCCTTTGCACATTGGCAACGGCGAAGAGCTGCTCAACGAGTATGATTATGCCGTCCACAACGGTCAAACCTGGCGCATCAATGAAGCTGCGCTGCTGGAAGACCAGGCGATTGACGACCCGGCGATTGTCGAACGTTTGGGGATGACCCCACCACGCCAGCTACTCAAGCCCTCCGATTTTATAGACGGCTCGCCGTACTTTCGCTACATTCTCAAAGGCGAACCACGCTCCAAGGCTGAAGGCGCGCAGATCCACGAGCAGATCAAAGATATCTTCGATCATCCTTTCTTACCTGGGTCGAGCGTCAAAGGAGCTTTGCGGACCATCCTGGGCTGGTATGCCTGGGATCAACTTAAGCTAAAACCAGACCAAAATCGGCTCAAGCGGAACGACAAATATCTCACCGCCAAATTTGCCAGCCAGGACTACGAACGCCAGATCTTTGCCGCTGCCTCGCCACGGCCGGGACGCGAACCCAATTATGACCTGCTGCGGGCTTTACAAATCAGTGACAGCCAGGCGCTATCGACGGACCGCCTCTTCCTGGTAAACGCCAGTGTGATCAACCGGCGGGCGGAAACCGGTAAAAATATCCCGGTTGAGCTCGAGGCCGTGCGACCGGAAACAACCTTTGTCCTGACACTGAAATTGGACCTCTCCTTGTTTTCCGATTGGGCTCGCCAACACGGCTTGAAACTCACCGGGGAGAACTGGTTGCAGTCTCTGCCGGCTGTTTGCAGGGACTGGGCGCGCCAGCGCATCCAGCACGAGCTGGCCTGGTTTCGCGGCATCCCGGCGGCCAACCGGTTACTGGCCAACTACCAACAGCTCGGGCAGGCGCGTTTGGGCGGGGACCAGTTCCTGCTCCAGCTTGGCTGGGGCACAGGCTGGGATGGCAAAACCTATGGCGCACGCTTGCAAGCCGATCCGAATTTCATGCGGGAAATCATCAACAATTACCGTATGGCGCGCGGCAAGCGTGAGCCCAACGACTCATTCCCGAAATCTCGCCGCTCGATTATGACAGTCTATACTTCCGCATCCGGCCAGCGCAGCGCCATACCGGCCGTGCCGCTTGGCTGGGCGCTGGTAACCCTTGAGCCTCTACACGGCAATACGGGTTGGATGGATCTTGCCCAGCCCGCTGCACCGCTGCTGACCCTTTCAGAACCGGCTAAACCCATCCTTACCGAGGCGAAAACTCCTCCTCCTGGTCCAGCCGCCTCGAAAGCGCAGGCTTCCACTCCAGCAGCCGTTCAATCGGAGAAGCCAACACCACCGCCTCCCGCGCGCAAACCGATCATCGAGCATTTTGATGCGCCTCCCAATATTGGCGACCGCTTTAAAGGCGAAATTTTCGACTTCAGTGATAAGTTCGCCCTACTCTCGATCCCCGGCCTGGATGATACCCAGGCCTACGCCGTGGTCAATATTAACGATTTGCCCGGTAAAGTCCGCGAAGGAGAGACTGTCTTTTGCGAAGTTTTTGGGAGAGAGCAAGAACCAAATAAGACCTGGAAGATCATTTGTCAGGTGGGATAGGGTGATATTTAGAATCTCAATCAGGTGGATATCATTCAATATCCTACGCGAGGCTGGTTTACCAGAATCCGAACGAACCTTTAGAAAAAACACCAAAATTGGGAACCAACGATGACCCAGACCACCGAATGCCAGATCGAATCGATGTGACCTAAGCCCATTTGGGTGCGTTTCATGGGAGACCGAACTAATATGAAAGCCATTAGTTTTTTAGGAATTGGAAAATATTCAGAAACCACTTATATTTTCGAAGGACAACAATACAAAACGCGTTTCTTTCCCGCTGCGTTCGTCCATTTTATTCATTCTAACCAATTATTGATTTGCGTAACACCGACCGTTGAACAGCATACCAATTTATCTATCCTGGAGAAAGAACTTGAACAAGCGGAAGTTGCATGGGAGCTATTGCCAATTCCGGAAGGCCACAGCGAAAAAGACTTGTGGGAGATTTTTGATCGGCTAACATCGACCGTCGAAGAGAATGAGGAGGTATACTTCGATGTAACCTTTTCCTTCCGTTCCTTGCCCATTTTGTTGCTCCTGGCGATCGCCTACTTGAAGACAGCCAAGCAGGTGGACGTTAAAAAAATCCTTTATGGAGCTTGGGAGGCCAGTGACACGAATAACCATTCCCCCGTGTTTGATCTGACGCCATTCGTCAGCCTGTTGGATTGGCTGCCAGCAGCGGATCAATTCATACAAACCGGCGATGGGCGGCGCTTGGCAAGTTTGTTAAACCCAACCAATAAACAAAAAGGGGCCGAAGCTAAGGCATCCCGAACGTTGGAGAGCATCTCCCAGGCGGCTATTTTGTGCCAACCCATTTCGTTGATGAAAACAGCCAGGGATCTTGAGCCTGTTTTGAAAAAGGCCGAAGGCGAATTAGCTCAAATGTCACGTCCCTTTGCAGTCATCCGAGATCGCGTGGTAGGGGAGTTTCGGAATTTCGAAGCCGATTTTGATCGAAACCCCGAAGATGCTTTGAAATCTCAATTTCAGTTAATTGAATGGTATTATGGGAATAAACAGATAATCCAGGCGATGACGCTCGCGCGTGAATGGCTAATTGATGCAGTTACTTTTCATTTCGGCCAACCGATTTCCCTTAAACCTGAAGCTCGTGGCCCCATGGAACGCGCAATTTCAGGAATCGAATTGGTTGGTCGTAAGTTTACAGACGGTCAAACCGGAGAAAAGAGAATTTTTACTCGGGAAGATCTAAACGAGTTCGGACGCCGAATCTATGACAACTGGCCAGAACGTGATCAACTAAAAGAAATCTGGAAAATCATCAGCCCATTACGCAATGCGTTGGACCACGCCGAACACCAGTTCAGCCCTTTAAGGATCAAGACAATCATCGAGAAATCAGAAATGGCTATGCCTCTATTGCGGGACCTGGCGATCAGTTGGAAACTCTGTTAAGCATGAAATTATTTATTGGTCTCCCAATCCTAGTCCTTCTCGCCAAAAAACCTTAACTCATACACAAACCAACGATTAATCTGATCGACCAATCGACCAACCTATGCTCATCATCAACTTCTCCCACCCTCTGACCCCCGAACAGCTTGCCCACGTCGAATCGCTCGCCGGCCAGCCAATCACCCAGGTGATCACGTTGCCGGTGCACTTCGATAACGACCAGCCCTTCATCCCGCAGCTCCACCTGCTCGCGGCCAACATACCGCTCGACCCCGAAGCGTTGCAGACCGAACCAATCCTGGTCAACCCGCCCTCGCTAAATTTCATCACCGCCCTGCTGCTGGCCGAGCTGCACGGGCGCATGGGGTACTTCCCGCCGGTGCTGCGCCTGCGCCCGGCGGGCAGCCTGCCGCCGCGCTACGAGGTCGTCGAAATTCTGAACTTGCAAAGCGTTCGTGACGCAGCCCGCAGCGCGCGCTACGAGTAAAGCCATGTCACAGTCCCCCGATCTTCTCTCCCTGGTAATCACCCTACGCCCGCTGCCCCTGGAAGACCCGGCCGCGCTGCTCCCGGCATGGTGGGGGCGCGCCGCGCACGCCCTGTTGCTAAATGTCGTCCGCCGATATGCCCCTGCCCTGGCCGAAGAATTTCATGACACCGCCGGTGAACCGCAATCCGCCGCCGGCGATCAGCCCGGCAGGAGCCAGAACATGATCCGTCCGTTCACGGCCTCGACACTAACAGGCCGCTTCGTGCATGGGACGCTCGACCCGCAAGGCCTGTATACCCTGCGCTTCACTTCCCTGCGCAGCGACCTGACCGGCATCCTCTGGCAGGCCGCTCAGGATGGCCCCCTGGCGCCCGGCCAGGTCGTCGAGCTGGATTACCTGAAATTCGGCGTAGTCGCCAGCCATCCCCTATCTGGGCAAGCGCCCAGCCCAACGCCGGCCGCCCACTGGGCTGCCTTGACTGGCTATGCCGACTTAAGCGCCGCGCTGCTGCTCTCGAAAACGCCCGCTCCGCGCAGGATCAGCCTGGAATTTGCCAGCCCGACCACTTTCAAGAGCGGCGGCAAGCACCAACCGCTGCCGTTGCCCGAGCTGGTGTTTGGCAGCCTGTTAGAGCGCTGGAACGCCTTTGCGCCGATCGCCTTCCCGCCAGAAGCCCGCCGCTATGCCGCCGAATGCCTGGCGACTTCGCGCTACCGCCTGTCTACGCGCTCGGTGGCGTTGAAAGGCGGCGGAATGCGCGTCGGAGCGGTCGGCTCAGCCGTTTACACGACCCTGAACTACGACCGCTACTGGATGAGTTTGATGGGTGTGCTGGCGGGCTTCGCACTGTTTTCGGGGGTAGGCGTCGGCGTCAGCCTGGGCCTGGGCGCATGCCGGTCGTGGCCTGAAGCAGAGCGCGACCAGGACCTGCCGATAAGCAACGCGTAAAGCCCGTCGACCCATCTCAGACCATCATGCCGCCGCTATATGTCGTCCAACAAAATGCAAAAATCCGCATCGAAAATCGACGTTTAACAGTCGAGCTTAACGAGCAGGTCGTGACCAGTCTACCGCTCGGCCAGGTCTCGCAGGTAGTGTTGTTCGGGAATATCGGCCTGACCACCCCGGCTATCGGCGCGCTGCTGGCGGCGGAAATCGAAGTCGTCTTTCTCACGGAAGAAGGCGTTTATAAAGGCCGCCTATTTGGCAGCCTGACGCCGCACGTGCTGTTGCGCCGCGTCCAATACCAACGCACAGTCGAACCTGCCTATATATTGCAGACCGCGCGCGGCCTGGTTTCAGCCAAGCTGCTCCACATGCACACACTGCTTGTCCGTCACAACCGGGAAGGCCACGATGCCATCGTTCAAGCGGCCGCCGAGCAGATCAAAGCCAACCTGGAGCGCGTTGCCCAGATGAGCAGCCTGGCCGAGCTGCTTGGACTGGAAGGTATCTCATCACGGGCCTACTTTGGCGCCTACCGGCGCTTCTTCGGCCCCGAATGGCGTTTTTGCGACCGCAACCGCCGCCCGCCACAGGATCCGATCAACGTGCTACTTTCGCTGGGCTATACCCTGCTCAACCAGGTCACCCTGGGCGCCGTCCAGACGACCGGCCTGGATCCATACGCCGGCTTTCTGCATGACGTCGCCTACAATCGCCCGGCCCTGGCGTTGGACTTATTAGAAGAATTTCGCCCCGTGATCGATGGGTTGATCTTGTGGTGTTGCCACGGCGGGCAAATCACCCCGGCCGATTTCAGCGCTGGCCCACCCGAACGGCCGGTCGTACTGGGCGAAGCTGGACTCAAGCGATACATCCAGGCCTTCGAACAGCGGCTGGAGCGGCGCTTCACCCACCCGCAGCGCGGCCTGCAGATGCCGCTGCGCCAATGTGTGTTGGAGCAAGCGCGTCAAATCGCGCAACGCATCCAAAATAATGAACCCGGATACCAGGGCATGGGTTGGAGGTAAGCCAGGATGGATCGAAAATTCTACCTGCTCGTGTATGACATCGCCAATGACAAGCGGCGGCTAAAGATATCCAAAGCCTGCGAAGCAGTCGCCGAGCGGGTGCAATACAGCGTTTTCGAAGCCTACCTGACAGGCGTCGAGCTGCAAAAACTGGTCAAGAGTACGGGCAAGATTATGGTTAAAGAAGAAGACAGCCTGCGCGTCTACCCGATCTGCGAGGCATGCAAATCGAAGGTGAAGACTTTTGGGTCCGGAAAGTTGACGCCGGAACCAGGGCTGGTGATCGTTTGATTAACAAGCGCAATACGAATTGCGAGATCACTGCGCAACCCCCTACGGGGTTGGGGCAAAATTCGCCTGTGTGGAATGGGGGTCACGCAAAACAGGCCGGCCCAGCCAGCAAATGGAAGAAAGATGCCAGCCGTGGCAGTCCAGGCGTCGAGTTCCCCCCACCTATGGGGGTACGATTCGCATTGAAAAGGTGTAAAATACAGGGTAAGAATCCCCCAATGCCCGCAAGGAGGGTTAGCTCAGTCCTGACTGGTTACGTGACTGGTTACGTTTCTGGAACAAAAAGCGTAACCAGTGAAATGACTGGTTACGCTGCCACATCCGTTCTTTAACAATTCAAGATCAGACTTACTGCTGGATCCGCTGGAG
>JAYRNN010000284.1:0-8058 GCA_041912175.1 Anaerolineales bacterium
CTCCCTCTTACCACACACCTGGCAGCAAGCGGAAGCGCACTTTCTGCCGGTAAGCCTCATAGCCATCCAACTCCCCCGCCAGTACTTTCTCTTCATTCAGGATCCTGATCACCAAAATCGGGATGATCCCTAACCCAAGCAACGTCGCCCACCACGAACCTAACGCCAGCGGCGAAAAAACGTACATCAAAACCGTACCCACATACATCGGGTGACGAACAATCGCATACGGCCCGCTGTCAATCACCTTCTGCCCCTCCGTCACCTCAACCACCCGCGCCGCATAGCGATTCTCCCGAAACACCAAAAAGATCACCCCATAGCCGAGCAGCGTCAAACCCGCGGCCGCCAACACAACCCACACCGGTACATCCGACCACCCAAAACGCCGGTCGAAACCTGGCAACAAGAACACCGCTAATAAATAAACGATCGACACGCTAACCACGCGTTTTTGCGTGCTTTCCTTCTCGCGCATCTTCAAGCGGCGGATGAGCAATTCCGGATCATACTTGATCAAATAGAAAAGCACAAAAGCCATCGGGATAAAGATGACCCCCAAATACAGCCAGGCCTGCCAATACGCCCACGTCCTGGCCGGCAAGAAAAACATCGCCATCAGCAACAGCAGCGCCTCCGTATAACGGATCAACGCCAATTTCAACAGCGCTCCCCGAGAAATGCTACCCGCGTTCATCCAAACCTCTCCTGATCAAAAAAGTTTCACAAACCGCGCCGCCCCACCCCAGTATCGCGCAGAAGCGGATTAAAAGCAACACCCTCCCGTTTGCGCTTTTGGAATGGGGAGGGTTGAGGCGGATTGAAGATCATCAAGGAACCGGGTTTCTCGAAGATCAGAAACCCGGTTTCTTGGATTCAAATATGAACGTCATCGTTCAACGTTCTGCGAGCAGGCGAATGGAGAACTCAGGGTCGGGTTGCGGTAGATACCGAGCTGGCCTTATTCTTATCCTGCTTGGTTACCTGTTTCTTCTTTCGCTTCTCTTTGTTCTTCGGACTCTTGTCGCCCATAACATCATCTCCCTTTGTACAAATCGTACCTGATCATGTTCCGATATCAAGGATACAACCGCCCTTAGAGATGATTATAACTGAAAAATGTAAAACGTTGAACGTGCAAACCTTTTCTGTTATTGCATAACAGTTTCCACGCCGAATCAAACTATCGCAACAGAGAGTCAAGCGCCTCATTTTGCACTTGATATTTAGCCATTCCCCCCCGATCCTGGCTCCTAATTCTCTGGCGTTGCCCGCGCTGTAGCTAAATACCACTCGGTCACATAATTAAACCGGTCGCTTGGATCAAAGAGCGGTCCAACCCGCACACCTCGCACCCCCTGATCGATCCCATACGACTGTACCCGATAATACAACGGCAGCGCCGGCATCTGATTCGTGAAGCGCACCTGGAAATTCCGGTAGCGCTTCACGCGTTCTGCCTGATCCACATCTACGCGCGCCTGTTCGAGGTACTCGCTCGCCTGTGAATCATTCCAGCGTGCGTAATTCTGCCCCCCGTTGATCTGTGACTGGTGCCAGAACGGATAAGGATCTGGGTCTGGCGTGCGCCCCAGGTTCAAATCCACCAAGGCGGCCTGGTATGTCCCAGGCTCCAGGTATCCGCTAAGGATCTCCTCAGCCGACACGGCTTTCAAATCCGCTTTGACCCCTAATTTCGCCCAATCTGCTGCCAGCGACTCGGCCACCGTCTGGTAGGGCGCCTGGTCCGGATACACCAGCTCAAATGCAAACTGCACCCCATCCTTGCTGCGCACGTCACCCCCCTCGGCCGGGATCGTATAACCGGCGTCTTTAATAATTTTCAAGGCCTGGGCCGGGTCGTACTGCACCTGCTCGATATCCTCATAGTAAGCCCAGGCGCCTGGCAGAATCGGGCCATCCGCCAATACCGCTTGCCCACCCATTAAACGATCGATGATACGCTGCCGGTTGACGCCCATCAGCAGCGCCCTGCGCAACGCCGCATCCTGGAAAAACGGTAGGCCCGGCTGATCCAGGTTGAAATACACCAGCCCCAGGCGCGGCTCCCGCCCGGTGTAAATGGAGAGATTCGGCTCTTTTAGCGCCGCCGGCAGGGTTTCCTGGGGGATCAGCCCGATCCCCTGCAATTCTTCTGCCTGGTATGCTGCCAGCGTCGCTGCCGCATCTGGAAAATATTTAAACATGAACTCTTGGATGAACGGCTTCGCGGCGTAATAATCTGCAAAGGCCGATAACGCCACCCCGGTGATCTGTTGATCTTCTGTCAGAATGCGCTCAAACTTGTACGGCCCGCTGCCGACAGGGGTGAGGTTCAACGGCGAATCGGCCATCGCCTGGGGCGGGGTATCTTGCCAGATGTGTTGAGGCAAGATACCAAACGTCAAATAGTCCAGAAAAGGAGCAAACGGCTCCGGCAGGCGGAATTGCAGCGTCTTATTATCCAGCTCAACCACTTCCACCTGGTTCCAAAATTCCCTTAGATCTGCGGGGATCGGCGTATTCTCATCCCGCAGCAGATCGACGGTATAAATCACATCCTGGCTGGTCACCGGCTGACCGTCATGCCAGACGGCCTGTGGTCGGATCGAAAAGTTATACACCTTCCCATCCTGGGAAATCCCCCATGTCTCAGCCAGGTCCCCGAAGGGCTGGCCACGATCATCGAAACGAATCAAACCGCTGTAAATCAAGCGGTTCACCGCCCGGTCGGAGGGACTGTAATAATCCAAAACAGGGTTCAGCCGGCCGAGCGTCCCGATCAGCGCCTCGGTATAGGACCCTCCCTGGGCCGGCTGCACTGCGGCAGGCGCAGCGCCCGGCAGCAGGCTGGCCGGCTTCTGGCTGATCAAGATCAGCCCGATCGCCACCAGCGCCAGCACCACCACCAGCAATTGCCAACGTAATTTTTTCATGATCTACATAATTATATTTGGGGCCTTGTGGGCGAAACACGTCCACAACGCCCCAAATACACCAGGCGCCAGGAAAAGGCTGCCCGATTCGTTAACCGCTATAAACCACAGACAACGTCGCCAACAGGAAGAAAATCACGCTCAAAATTACCGTGATGCGAAATAAAGTCTTTTCCAGGCCGCGGCGCGCCGCAAAAATACCACCCGTATCCATTCCGGTCAGCCCGCCCAGTCCTGCACCCTTACTTTGCAAAATTACACTAAGGATCAAAGCAATTGACGTTATAATCAACGCGATATTGATATAAACCTTCACACACGCCTCCAGTTAACCTTTTTCTTTCAACTCGGCAATTAAGCACGCCGATTATACCTTCCGGCACGCGAAACGTCAATCACTCAAAGCGCTAATGAACGAAATTGTCATCAACCTGCACATGCACACGCACTACTCCGACGGCAACGCTACCCACGCGCAGATCGCCGAAGCCGCGTTGCGCGCCCAACTCGACGCCGTCATCGTAACAGATCACAACGTCTGGGTTAACGGCCCTGAGCGTTATTACCAGGAAGGGAACCGGCGCGTTCTGCTGCTTGTCGGCGAAGAAATCCACGACCAGGCTCGCGTGCCTCAAAAAAGTCACCTGCTTGTCTTCGGCCACAACCGCGAGCTCGCCATGCAGGCTTCTGATCCTCAGCGCCTGATCGACAGCGTCCGCCAAGCGCAAGGCCTGGCCTTCCTGGCGCACATCGTCGACCCGCCCGCGCCAGCCGTCCAGCAAGACGATCTTTCCTGGGCTGATTGGGACGTTGTCGGCTATCATGGCATCGAGTTGTGGAATGCTTTCTCCGAATTCAAATCGCTGCTTAAGAGCAGGCTGCACGCGGTTTACTATGCCTGGAACTTCAATCGCGTCGCCCACGCCCCCTTCCCTGCCGCCCTGCAAAAGTGGGACGAACTACTCAACCGGGGACAGCGCGTGGTCGCCATCGGCGGTTCAGACGCCCACGGCCTGCCGGCCAGCCTGGGCCCTCTGCGTCGCATCATTTTCCCTTACGAGCAGCACTTCCGCGCAATCAACACCCACCTGCTTCTGCCCACCCCTTTGAGCGGGGAAGCCAGCGTCGACCGCCGCCTGATCCTGGAGGCGCTCAGCCGCGGGCGCTGTTTTATCGGCTACGACCTGCCCGCCCCCACGCGCGGTTTCCGTTTTACTGCCCGCGGCAAAGAGCACACCGCCAACATGGGCGAAGAAGTCTCGGCCAAGAACGGAGTCACCTTGCAAATCCGCCTGCCTGTTCCGGTCGAATGCCGGCTGATCAAAGACGGCAAACCAGCCAAGGTCTGGCATAAGCGTGATACCATCGCCCACATCACCACCGAGCCTGGCGTCTATCGCGTCGAAGCCTCCATCCACTACCTCGGCAAGTCGCGCGGCTGGATCTACAGCAATCCCATCTACGTGACCAAATAGGAAGGTTATGAACTTCAAACTGCACGCCCCTTACCAACCGACCGGCGACCAACCCGAAGCGATCCGCCAGCTTGCCGATGGCATCCAGAAAGATTATAAGGATCAGGTGCTGTTAGGCGCCACCGGAACCGGCAAGACATTCACCATCGCCTCTCTGATCGAGATTATCCAAAAGCCCACCCTGGTGATGGCGCACAATAAGACCCTGGCTGCCCAGCTCTACGCCGAATTCAAAGAGTTCTTCCCAGAGAACGCTGTCGAGTACTTTGTCTCCTATTATGATTACTATCAGCCCGAGGCTTATGTGCCCCGTCACGATTTGTATATCGAAAAAGACGCCGATATCAACGAGGAGATCGAGCGCTTACGCCTGGCGGCGACTACGGCCTTGATGTCCAGGCGGGACGTGATCATTGTCGCTTCGGTTTCCTGTATCTATGGCATCGGCAATCCTCAGGCTTATGGGCGGGTGGTGATCAACCTGGAAAGCGGAAATATCTACCGGCGCAATGCCCTGCTGCGCCAGCTTGTGGAAGGTCACTACCAACGCAACGATCTTGAGCTGCGCCCGGGCTCCTTTCGAGTGCGCGGCGACAGCCTGGACGTGCTGCCGGCCTACCAGGATAAGTACGGCTACCGGATTACATTTTTCGGCGACGAAGTCGAGCGAATTATCGAGTTCGACACAATGACCGGCGAGCTGAAGCGTGAGCTGACCTCAGCCGCGATCTATCCGGCCAAGCACTTCATCACCGATGAGGACAAGCTCAAACTCGCCATCGCCGATATCGAAGCTGAAGTGGCCGAGCGGGTGGCATTCTTGCGTTCGAATGACAAACTCTTAGAGGCTCAGCGATTGGAACAGCGCACGATCTACGACCTGGAAATGCTGCGCGAAGTAGGTTATTGCTCCGGGATCGAAAACTACTCGCGCCACCTCGATCAGCGGGCTCCGGGCTCGGCTCCCTGGACTTTAATGGACTACGTCCCCAGCGATTATCTGCTGGTGCTTGATGAAAGCCATATGACCGTACCGCAGATCCGCGGCATGTACAATGGCGATCGCTCGCGCAAGGAGACGCTTGTGGAATACGGTTTTCGCCTGCCTTCTGCGCTGGATAACCGCCCTTTGACCTTCGCAGAATTTGAAGCCAAAATGGGGTATGTGGTTTACACCTCGGCCACGCCCGGCCCATACGAGATGCAGCGCGCCGACCAGATTGTCGAGCAAATCATCCGCCCGACCGGACTGGTCGATCCAGAGGTGGACGTGCGCCCGATCGAAGGACAGGTCGACGATCTGGTTAAGGAGATCCGCCAGCGGGCTGAAGTTGGACAACGCACGCTGGTCACCACCCTGACCAAACGCATGGCTGAAAAGCTGGCAGACTTTTTTATGGAGCTGGGCATCAAGGTTCACTACTTACACTCAGAGATCGACACGCTCGAACGTATCGGCATTTTACGGGACTTACGCCTGGGCGTGTTTGACGTGGTGGTGGGCATCAACCTGCTGCGTGAAGGGCTGGATCTACCAGAGGTTTCATTAGTCGCCATCCTGGATGCAGATAAAGAGGGTTTCCTGCGTTCGGGTACTGCCCTGGTGCAGACGATTGGCCGGGCGGCGCGCCACATCGATGGAAAAGTTATTATGTATGCCGACCATGTGACCGATTCGATGCGGCACGCCATTGATGAAACCAATCGCCGGCGCGCCAAACAAAGTGCATACAATGAAATGCATGGCATCCATCCGGCCAGCATCTTTAAGGCCGTTCGCGACCTGACCGACCAGCTTTCGATCAAATCGGTGGCTGAGCCGAGGGGCGAGTACCGCGTCCGAGGCGAGCTGGGCATGCCGAAAAATGAGCTGCAACGCTTGATCAACGAGCTGGAAAAGCAGATGAAAGAAGCCGCCAAGAACCTGGAATTCGAAAAAGCCGCCGCCCTGCGCGATGAAATCTACGAGCTGCGCGGCGTCCTGGCCGAAGAGACCAATATACCCCCCTGGCAAAAGGTGCGCCTGCTGTCGGGCGAAGAAGAGGAGTAATCATCTTATGCAAGCTGCCGAGCGCACCCAAGACGTCTACGAGCACATCGCCGGCTACCCACAACCGCCTCTGATTTCATTACCCGACCTGAATGACCCGCTCACTTACGAGAGCGCTGGGATGAGGGTCAATTCCTTCTCGCGCCTGCTCACGCGCTTGCTGGCGTCTGCCACCGGGCTCCAGCGCGCCATGCCCCACATTTCCGAAGGCCTTGAAGATTTTCTGCGACGAACCAACCTGCGCCTGCCGGGGTTGTTCTCACCGATGATTTCGGCCGCCATCGCGCTCTCCGACGATCCGCGCAAGCTGAACGGGATCGAGCGCGCGGCGACTCTTATACTTGGGGCGCGCAGCCTGGCAGATGACGTCTTTGCCGGCCGGTTGCCCCCGGATATGTTGCGAGACGAACCCCTCGAAATGGGCCAATATCCCAACCTGTTTGCGACCAGTTTGATCATCGAGGATCACAAGGTACGCATGTTCAAAAGCGCTAATTTCGATGAGATTATCGTGGCGCTCGGCGGACGATTTTACAAGCTTAAGGTAGGCCATCCTGGGCTGACAACTTCTCTCGAGCAGATCATCCAGGCCCTCCACAGCCTGGTACAGGAAAATAAGGGGAATGGCCTAGCGGCTGACGAGCCTGCCCCTGGAATTCTCACCTGCGCCGGTACGGTCACCCAGCTCAAAGGGTTCCATCAATTACAGATGGAGCCGATCAACCAACGCTCGCTGGATGCCCTGCGACATAGTTTTATCGTCTTATGCCTTGACCTGGATCATGAACCAGCCAGTGACGCAGAAGCTTTAAAGTGTGCGCACAGCGGCAACTATAAAAACCGCTGGTATCATTCCAGCTTACAAATCGTTGTCTTTGGCAACGGCAAAGCGTGCGTGATCTGCAATTTCACCTGCTATCTGGACGGTAGTGTGATGATGCGCGGCGCAGCAGAGCTTCAAAAACGAGCCGCCGCCTGCGTATTGCCCACGGTCTCGACGGAAGCCGCCCCAGCGCTTCCACAGCCGGCCCGGCTGGAATGGAAAATCGACCGGCAATTTTACGAGCAAGCGCTGCGTGACCTGGAACCGATTTTTGATCCGCAACCGGCGACTTTTGAAATAGAAGGCATTGGGCGGCGTTTCTTTACCGAGCGCCAGCTTTCGCCGGTGCCGGTCTTTATGTTGGCGCTCGAGATGGCCGGTCGGCAGCTAACCGGGAAAATCCCGAACATCACACAATTCCTGGTGATGAGCCGCTACCGTTGCATGGATATCACCACCGCCAACGTGACGACGCCTGAAGTACGCGCCTGCACGGAGTACCTGCTGGGCGAACATCCAGAGCCAGGTCAGGCAGGAGATCGACTGCGCCAGGCTGCAGCCTCTCAGGAAATGGCTGCACGCCAGGCGCGCAGCCAGCTTAATTATTTTATCTTGCTGAATTTACACATCCGCGCCCTAAAGGGCCTGCGGCGGCGCCTGACCGCGACCCTGTTCACGCTCGTCATGATAACCATGAAAACCTTCGGATTGCTCAAACCGCTCGAACGAGACATCCTGGTTTCACACCCCGAGATTTACGAAGAGTCTCCCTTA
>JAYRNN010000285.1:0-4956 GCA_041912175.1 Anaerolineales bacterium
GACGGTAAAGCGGTTAATCCTTTGATGATCCCGGCATTCCTGGATGGTACCTATGTCATGCAAAAAGCCTGGACCCAAACCCTGGAAGCGCGCGCTGCAGATGCGACGGCATTCTTAGCCGATCCTGCCGAAGATGTCGTATATTCTGGTCCATACCACAAGTTCTTCTCTGACGATACCAAGGTTGTTTACGTCCGGGATGACAACTACTGGGGCCAGGACGCCTCCATGTGGGGTAAGCTGCCGGCTCCGAAATACCTGGCGCATACGATCTTCAAGGATAACGCGGCCGGTTCGGTTGCTTTAGCACAGGGTGAAGTGGATGTCAGCCAGCAGTTTAACTCCAACGTTCAGGTTTTGTGGCTCAACTATGGGCTGCCCGTTTCAACCTACCTGCCCGAGGCTCCGTACGGGATTGGCGCTACACTGCCGACCGCCTTTTACAACCTGAAGTCGAATGGCCTGGATCAGGTCTGCATCCGCAAGGCGATCGCCCTGGCGGTGGACTATCCGACCATCATCGCCAACGCAATGACCAACCAATCGGCTACCTTCGACCAGGTTCCGCGCTCGCTGATGAACCCGACTCCCGGCGAACAGGCGATGTATGACCAGGCCGCGGTCAAGGACCTGCAGTGGGCCGGCAATGACATCGAAGGCGCCACCAAGATGCTGGATGACTGCGGCGTCAAGGATACCAATGGCGATGGCAATCGCGAATTCAATGGCAAGGAACTTCACTATGTTGCTACCTGCCCGAATGGCTGGTCCGACTGGCAGGCTGCGATCGAAGTCGTCGCTGCCGCGGGAAAGAAGATCGGGATTGATATCACCTCCAACTTCCCAGAATGGGGCGTTTATCAGACCGTCGTCACCAAATCGGATACGCCACTGCCCGAAGGCTATGACATCTTCATGATGTGGTCTGACGGCGCCGGCCCGACCCAACCCTGGGGCCGTATTCGCCACCTGTTGAGCTCCGAATTCGTTGGCCAGGCGGTCAACTGGAACGGCAACTGGGGCCAATACTCCAATCCCCAGGTTGACGAGCTGGTCAAGGCGATCCCCGCCGAGACCGACGAAGCCAAGCTGAAAGAAATGTACACGGAATTGGTCAAGATCTACCTGACCGATGTCCCCTCCTTCACGCTCATGTACCGCCCCGATCAATTCCACACCGTGAACGAGAGTATCTGGACAGGCTTCCCTCACCAGGACGATGGCACGGACCCGGCCGTCCCACCCATGGTCTGCACAGACGGATGGGGCGTCGCTTGTCTGTATAACATTCATCTGGTCAATCCGTAACCAATTAGTCATGTCGAAACAGCCATGTTCCACGAGCCAGGGGACATGGCTGTTTGTTACAAAGTAAATCATAGGCTTCTGATTGTGTTATCTGGGCGGCTGCGCCGCCCAGATAACACAAGTTCACGCAAACCGATCGAATGGTCGAACGAGGAGGTGGCGGGTTGAAAGGGTACTGGAGGTATTTCGGGAATAAGATTGTCTGGTTCATCATCACATTCATTGCTGCTTTCCTATTAAACTTCTTCCTGCCGCGTATGATGCCTGGAGATCCTGTGGCAGCCATTGTCGCGCGAATGGCCCAAGGCCAATCCAATACGGCCGGTGTTCAAGCGATTTATGAACAGTACACGGAATTGTTTGGCACCAACAAACCCTTGCTCGAGCAGTTCCTGATTTATGTAAAAAATGTAGTCCATGGCGATTTTGGTTTCTCCTTCAGCCAATATCCCAGGACGGTGGCAGCCGTTCTGAAGACTTCCATCTGGTGGACAATCGCCCTGCAGTTCCCGGCGATCATCGTCGGCTTTTTGATCGGGAATATTCTCGGCGCGTTAGCGGCTTATCTCAAGGGCTGGTATGATAAAGCGATCCTGCCGCTGAGTATTTTTGCTAGTGGTCTACCGGCATTCGGGATGGCGGTCATTTTACTGGTCATTTTTGGGATCCTGTTAAAATGGTTACCCACCTCAGGTGGATATGGGTTTGACATGATGCCCAACTTTAGTTGGGCGTTCATCTGGTCGGTGATCATCCATTACCAGTTGCCATTCTGGTCGATTGTGTTGATTGCCATCGGCGGTTGGGCGATTGGTATGCGCTCGATGTCCATTTATGAGCTGAATGCGGATTATGTAAAATACAGTCGATTTATGGGCATCAAAGACCGGACGATCGTCCGCTATGTATTTCGAAACGCGATGCTGCCGCAGATCACCGGCCTGGCGCTGGCGATCGGCACCATGGTCGGCGGCGCCCTGGTGGCGGAGATCATTTTTAGTTACCCAGGGCTAGGCACCACGCTGTTGAGCGCGATTATGGGACAGGATTATCCGATGATCTCCGCAGTCACCTTGATCATCACCTTGATGGTGCTGATCGCAAACTTTACGCTGGAGATCTTATACGGCTTTATTGACCCACGCATTAAAGCGGCGCAATCGGATTAGGAGCGATTCTCATGAAAAATACTCTCCGACAGGTCTTTCGCTCTGGTAAATTCGTGGTTGGTTTTTCCATTTTTTCGTTTATTGTGCTGGTGACGATCATCTATCCACTGTTCGTCAAAGATTCTCCCCTAGCTATCATCGGTCAGGGTACTTTCTTCCCGCCTGGGATATACGTTAATGTTTATGATAGCGTAGGCGCCACGACGTACACACTTAACCTGGATGATGCCGCAGCTAAGCGAATTGCCAGCAAGCTGACCAGCGATGACCGCCAGGCGATCAAAGAATGGCTGGTCGCAGACGGCATTCCTGAAGACCAGATCGATACTGCTGATACCAAAAGTCTCCTGGATTTGTGGGAGAAGAATTACGTTCCCAATAAGACCCTTCCTGGGATGACTTTTGCGAAGACAAGATATTTTCAAAGGCTGAATGCTTCGCTCGAAGGAATTTTATCCACAGAGGGCGTGACCCTTGGGGCGAAGGATGCGCAAACCGGCGCCTTGAGCGAGGCAGGTTCCATCGCGCAGACTGATTTTGTAAACGTCCGCGAGGTTCCTAACGTGCGCCTATTGTTGCTTGGAACCGATAACTTCGGTCGGGATATGACGACGGAGCTCATTTCGGCGATCGGTACATCCTTGCTGATCGGTATTGTAGCGGGTTTAATCGCTACCACGCTTGGATTGGTGCTTGGCTTGGCAGCGGGATATATCGGCGGTACCGTAGATGACTTGGTCATGTTCTTCACCAATATCTTTACCGTCATCCCATCCTTTGTGTTATTGATCTTAATTTCATTCAGCATCGGGCAGGAAAAGCGCGGCCCGGTGACCATCGCGGTGGTCATCGGTTTAACTTCCTGGGTATGGACGACCAGGGCGGTGCGAGCGCAGGTGATCTCCCTGCGCAACCGCGACCATGTCAATCTTTCGAGGCTATCCGGGCACCCCGTCTCGCGCATCATCTTCACTGACATTCTCCCTTACATTGCTTCCTATGTCTTTATGGCGTTGATCCTGCAAATTTCTACAGCGATCCTGGCAGAGGCCGGGTTATCGATCCTTGGATTGGGGCCAAAAACGACTACGACGGCGACTTTGGGCTTGATGATGAACTGGGCGTTGATCTATATGGCGCCAAGCCTCGGAAAATGGTGGGCATACGCGCCAGTGATCGTCGTGATTGCCCTGGTTTCTTTCTCGCTGAACTTGATGAATACCGGTCTCGACCAGGTATACAATCCTGCTTTGAGGGAATGAGTGATAAAAATGGCAAATGTTACTTTAGAGGTCAAGGAACTCACAACAAAATACATCACTCGCTATAATGAAGATATCTACGCGGTAGATCACGTCTCACTGAAGGTCGAGGAAGGGAAAACGCTGGGAATAGCAGGTGAATCCGGCTGCGGAAAGTCGACCCTGGCGCTCAGCCTGATGGGCTATTACTTCGCTCCGCTGCACTATACAAGCGGCGAGATTATTATCAATGGGCAGAACATCACCGGGATGGACCCGGACGACGTGCGGAAATCGATCTTGGGGACCGAGATCGCGTATATCCCCCAGGCTGCGATGAACGCCCTCAACCCCACCCGGAAGATCATCAATTTTATTGAAGATGTTTATGAGGCGCATGATTTTTACATCACTAAGAAAGATATTTATGACCGCGCCAGAAGCTTATTCGAGACCCTCGGGCTTCCGGCTGAAGTGCTGCAGAAATATCCCGTCGAACTTTCGGGCGGCATGAAACAGCGCACGGTCATTGCGGTATCTGTGCTTCTTTTGCCGAAAGTGCTGATTGCGGATGAGCCCTCTTCTGCGCTCGATGTCACCTCTCAGAAGATGGTCATCAAGATGCTGCGCCAATTGATGGAAAATGATTTAATCAACTCGTTGATTTTCATCACGCACGAGCTGCCGCTGCTGTACAACGTGACAGATGATATTATGATCATGTATGCCGGGCAGATCGTGGAGAAAGCTTCTGCAAAGGAAGCGGTGTTTGATCCCCTCCACCCATATTCAAAAGGCCTCATGGGTTCGATCATTGTGCCTGAAAGCGGCCTGCGGGACGTTAAGCTGACTGCCATTCCCGGGGTGCCGCCTAATCTAAAAAATCCGCCGTCTGGCTGCCGGTTTGCCGAACGCTGCAAATACGTCCGGCAAGAATGCAGAACGAATCCTGTGGCGATTCGCGATCTTACGGGAAATCGCAGCTATCGCTGTATCATCCCACAAGAAGAACTCAGGGAAATCTATAAGAAGGAGGCCGATCAATATGCCCGATGAAAAGAAAGTAATCCTGAGCGCCTCAGGGCTGACCAAGGTATTTGGGTTCGGCAGACAGAAAACGCCTGCCGTTGACCATGTCGATATGGACCTTATTGAAGGCGAAGTCGTATCGATCGTGGGCGAATCGGGCAGCGGGAAAACCACATTAGCGAAGATGCTTTTAGGTTTGCTCGCTCCTA